>DASPJN010000244.1:0-5211 GCA_035628595.1 Chryseosolibacter sp. | reverse complement strand
TTTTACAGGAATATCTTTCGTGATGATGGGCGCCCACACGCCGCCCATGCTGTGGCCGAAAACATAAACGTGATCTTTGTCGACAGATGGATGCTTCATTAATGTGTTCAAGGCCTCGCGATATCCCTGGCCTTCTGTCATAAAATCAAGATCACTACATGGGCCGCCTTCACTATCACCGGTGCCTTGCTTGTCGACCCGCATGACAACGAAGCCTTGCCTGGCGAGTTGATTGATAAACTGTAGTTGCGTTGAGGTCGTATCAAGCGGATTGTCGATTGAGGCGCATGAAATGCCTTGTATGTAAAGCACAGCTTTTGCAAGCTTGTCATTTTTGGGCTTCGTTATGATCGTTCGTAGTTTGTTCCCACCGACAGTAACATATCCGTACTCAACGTTGAGATCCTGATAAGCCTCAACAGGAAACTGTTTCATCGTCGACTTAAGTGAGATTGTTCGATTGTCACGAATGACCCTGAACTCCACGACGTCGCCTGTTTTTAGTTTTCTGGACGCACTTGTTACCGCGTTATAGTCTGTGACCTGTGTGTTGTTGATGCTCACAAGTACATCACCACTTGTAAAACCAGCCACGGAAGCCGTGGATTCACTGACTACTGCGACAACATCGACACCTCCCGGAATATTGAGGTCGCGCTTTTTGTCTTCGCTGAGCGGACGAGTTTGAATACCGAAAAAATTTCGTCGGGGGAGCTTGTCGTTATCCTGAGCAAAGCATGACACTGCGTGAATAATAATTAGAAAGGGGATCAATTTATACATGAGAAAAGGGGATATGTTGCAAGAACGTAGTTTGCAGACAATAGCGATATGCGAAAAAGGCTTTCTTCTCTCCCCCAGCTCACGCTATATGATATTGCGTTGTCCCGGGACAAATGAAACAATCGTGGCAGTGGTGCGATACGGAGTACTTGCAGCGAGGCAAAATCACCATTTTTGCATGACGTTATACGGCCGGAACAGCAGTAGATTGGATACACTATCTGCATGACAATTCATAGCTACAAATCGCGAGTTATTATTATCGACCCTGACGATCATGTAAGGAGAAGTCTTGAATTACTGATCAACAGTTCGGAAGATTTTATAGTTGTGCATGCGGCAGATAGCATTGACGATCCGTCGAGGTATGTGGATATGAAACCGGATGTCGTTTTGGTGGACCTGCCTTACTCACGCTCTGAGAGCATTGACTTTTTACGCGAGATTCGATCAGTGTCATGTCACATCCAGGTGATATTGTATTGCTTGCATGAAGACAACGAGCTGTTGCTGGATGCAATCAAGTCTGGTGCTTGTGGCTACGTTTCGAAGAGTTCCAATTATGCAGAACTAAGATCCTTTCTTCAACTGGTAATCGACGGAGAAGCGACGATGACAAGCAAACTCGCATCGATGATAATCGCCGACAAGGAACTTCAGCACGGATCCGCCTTTAGCAATGTCCAACAACAAATGCTAAACTTTCTTTCGCGTGGCAAAACGTATATTCAAATCGGTGAGGAACTGTCTATTTCCAAGTCGCAGCTTCGCCGGGAGGTCAAACGAATTTATCAACACATTAATCAGCTTCACCAGTCAGGTGTAGCCGCAGCAAAACGTATCTGACTATTGCTGCGTATCATGTTGTTTTCCCGTTGATGTAATTACAAATACGGTACAACTCTGGATTGAATAACTTTTTAATCTGCAATGAAGACGATTACCTCCCTCATACTTCTTTTCTTTCTGGCTGTCGTTGGACATGCGCAGGACAATACATTTATTTCATATTCATACGCCGAAGGGTTTCACAATGCCCAGCTCGTTGATATGACGGAGGATGAGCGCGGCGTTTTATGGTTCGTCGGACTCAACGGCGTTCTTTACAGTTATGATGGCTATACATTTGCGCGCTATCCGCTTCCTGACACCTTATTCACGAACAATATATTTAAAGTTGCGTCTGCGTCCGGCTTGCCCTTCATATACCTTTTTACCGACAAGGGCATTATCCGTTTCAATGGAAAAACGTTCGATATGTCTGGCGTCGATGCTGATTATCCTCTGTATTACGGCCTTCAAGTTGTAGCCGATGATTATCAACGATTATGGTATGTGTCAGGTAGTGGGGCGGTTAGAATAATCGACAGAAGTTCTTCGCACCAGTGGATTGCGGGTAAAGATTATAAAGTGAAATGGATCGCCAAAAAACCGGATGGCACGCTGTTGATGGTGACATCTATGAATGAAATTTTGCTGGTTGATTCGACAATGCGTCCGACTTTATTAGAAACTGAAATCTCTGATGAAGTGCTTGCAGCCGAGTTCGTTGGCGATTCATTGTGGGTGGTTTCAACGAATGGAATGTATATTCTTGATACGGAACTGTCGCTTCGCCGTCACTTCCCTTTTAAAGTGAATTCGCTTAAAAATTTCAAAGTAGATAATAACAATAACGCGTGGATATTGTCCGGTTTGAAACTCTTCAGATTTGATGGTAAAAATCTTTCACGTGTGTCTGCTGCCAACGGGTTGACGGATAATCACATCATTCAGATATTCTTAGATCGCACAAGAACGCTCTGGGTCAACAGTGACACAGATGGCACGTTCAAGTTTTCTCAAAAGCCGTTTCAAAAGCTTCCGCTTCCGGATGGAACGGTTGTCTCGAAAATTCTGACAAGTGGCGACATTACATTTATTGGAACTTTCGGTAGTGGATTGTTTGTCCGTGACAATAATGCTGTCGTTTCAAAACCATTGGCATTTTCTGTTTTTAATAAGACACTTATTACCGGTTTGATTGACACCGGAAATGAGATTTTGATTGGTACCGATGGACAGGGTTTATTCAGCTATCGCAATGGTGTTGTAAGCGCCATCGCGAATCCTGGCTATTTAAATTTGTTCGTACGAACCATGGCATTGGATGGGCAGCCATACATTGCAACGCAGGGCGGAATATTCACTTATCATGGCAGTCGGCTCTCACTCGTACGCAATGATATTGCGAATGTTAATGCTATTCTTAAACTTAACGCCGATAGTTTGCTCGTAGGTACGCAGGATAAAGGCCTCTTGATCATTGCTGGAAATGAAAGCCGCGCATTTGATGATGAATTTTTTAGTTCCACTGCGGTAAACGCATTTGCAAGAGATTCTGATGGAAACATCTGGGCTGCCTGCAACCGGAATATTCTTTCCGTGTATGATGACAACCTTAATTTCGTGCGCAGAGTTCAACTACCTAACGAAGTCGGAAGTGTTACATCGATTACTTTTTCGGCTGCCGATGAAGTACTCCTTACTGCGGATGATAATATTTACTACGCACGACTAACGCCTGGTGGACTAACTGATGTGAAGAAAGTCAAACGATCGCAAGGGTTTAACCCTGGCGAGCTCGTACTGGGTGGAGTTTCAAAACAGGGTGATACGCTGATATGGTTTTCAACATCGGGCGGAGGTTACTATCTGCGTCCGGAAAGATTACATTATTCCTCTGAAGCGCCGATCGTATATGTGAGCGAGGTTTCATTAAACTCTAACGCTGATATTCTACAATTCGCCACGTCAAGATCCGGGCTTTCGCAGTTACCTGAAAAGCTTACTCTACCATACAACGAGAACCATCTTTCCATTTCTTTTCAAGCAAACGACTTACAAAACCCGGCTGACATTCGTTATCAATATTGCCTTGGCGGATTGGAACATTCGTGGAGTTCTTACATCAGCGATAGAAAGGTTGTGTTTGCAAACCTGTCACCCGGTCACTACATTCTTAAAGTCCGCGCGGTCGGAGAAGGGGGCATCGTGAGCTTTGAAGATCATTTTAGCTTTGATGTCACGCCGGCATTCTGGCAAACAGTCTGGTTCAAATTACTGATCGCGGGCATTTTACTCGTCGTATTTTCGCTCATGAGTAGAATTATTTCACAGCAGAAGCTTAAACGATTTCAACGTCTTGAAAAAATAAGACTTGCGGAGGCACAACGCCTTCGGGAGCAGATGTCGATGGATTTTCATGATGAGTTGGGAAACAAGCTCGCTGGCATCCTCGCTTATGCATCGGCACAGCGTATCACAAATAAAGACGCAGAGATCGAAGGCCTTCTGACTTATGTGGAACAAAGCGCTCAGGCAATTTTTTATGGAACCCGGGATTTCATTTGGTCAATCAAATTTGAGTCTAACCTCCTTCATGAAGTACTGCTTTACATCCGGGACTTTGGAGCAAAATTCTTTGAGAAACACCACATCGAATTCCATGTTGATGCAGATCTGTCTCCCGTAACATTTAATGCCACTCTCGCGGATGGTTACAACCGACATATTGTTTTAATCTTTAAGGAAGCGATGACAAATGTTGTGAAGCACAGTGGCTGCCGGTCAGTACGTTTTGCTGCCAGTAGATCTGGTGACAGGGTTGCTTTAGCGATAGAGGACGATGGATCCGGCATGACGAACGCCGCTGCCGGTAATGGCGTGGGTAACATTAAAAGGCGCGCGGAAAAGATTGGTGCATTGATTCAGTACAGTGAAGTAAGTCCGCACGGCACGAGAATAACATTAACATTTAATATTGTCTAATATGCGTTTTCAGGATGACTATGTAAAACGAATTGTGATCGTAGAAGACAACAAAGAACTTCGCGAGGCTTACACTTTGATTCTGGGTTCCCTGACAGATTATGCGGTAACGAATGCGTATAATGACTGTGAAACATGTATCAAACATTTGGGAAAAGATTGTCCGCACCTTATAATCATGGATTTGAATCTGCCCGGCATGAATGGCATCGCCGGCATCGTGAAGATCAAAAAGCTTGAACCGCGGACGAATATTCTGGTGGTGACAATTAACGACGACAGCGAAAATGTTTTTGATGCGCTTTGCGCGGGCGCAATCGGTTACATGACCAAAGATGCCATTCACGATGAGTTGATTCCGGCAGTGGAACGGATTTTTCGCGGAAGCGCCCCAATGAGTGCCAAGATTGCAACGATGATAGTCAAATCATTTCATCTAAATCCCAAAAGCCCATTGACTGACAGAGAAACAGCTGTCTTGCGAAAACTGGCGGAGGGTAAAACCTACGACTACATTGCACAGGAGTTGCACGTGACGCGCGACACAGTGAAGACGCATATCCGCCACATCTATGAAAAGCTTCAGGTCGACAACAAATCGGAAGCTGTGATCAAAGC
>DASPJN010000243.1:0-7641 GCA_035628595.1 Chryseosolibacter sp. | reverse complement strand
AACAGATGTCGTTCATCCAGTCAAAATCACTGGGTTTTGAGAGCGATCACGTAATTATGGTTCCCATGAGGACGGAAGGCGCATCAAGCCAATACCTTTCACTGAAGACAGCCTTCTCGGGTATTGCGGGTGTCCGTGCGATCTCGGCGGCGACGAGTCTTCCATCTACACCGCTCTCGAGGGACTGGCTCATTCATAAGCAGGGATCATCTAACGACAACTCCATCGCGCACGACATTGTGAGCGTCGACGAGAATTACTTTAAGACCCTGGGGATGTCTTTGATAGCCGGAAGGGATTTTCTTCCTGAACAGGATAATCTGTCAGCCGATACAATCAGCGCCACGAAGATCATTGTTAACGAAGCCAGTCTGAAAGCATTCGATATTGCTACAGATAAAGCCGTCGGCTCGTCCGTGTTTATGCAGGTTGGTGATGATCGCTATGAATTCAGCATCATCGGCATTGCACCTGACTTCCACCATTTCTCCCTGCATCGTTCAATCCGGCCGATGTTGTTCATCCTTCCGGGTGAAAGAAACTATTTTCCATATATGGCTATCGCTGTGAATATGAGCGCGTACAACAGCATCCGCGAAAGCATGGCCTCGGTATGGGACGAGCGTGTGACGGATGTTCCTTTTGAAAACATCTTTTTAAATGAAAATGTAAAGACCATGTATGCCGCAGAACAGCGAACAACGACTATGCTAACAATCTCAACATGCATTGCATTGCTGATCTCTTGCCTGGGACTATACGGTTTATCGGTATTTGTTGCCGAACGCAAGACAAAAGAAATCGGCATCCGCAAAGTGGTGGGGGCGTCGGTCGAAAGTCTGGTTGGGCTTTTATCGAAGGAGTATGTCAAGCTGATCGTGATCTCATTTTTTATCTCGATTCCACTTGGCTATTACTTCATGCAGAAATGGCTCGAAGGATTCGCTTACAGGATTGAGCCTGGGGTGCTGGTGTTTATCGTATCCGGCCTGATTGCTTTTATGATCGCCTGGTTGACGATCAGCTTTGAGTCATTTAAGGCCGCGCGACGCAATCCTGCCGAAACGCTTCGGGTGAATTAAACTAATGGTCTAACTGAAAAGAACCGGGGAGCAGGGACTGCCTGCTTCCTTCTTTAAGATTCATTACGGCGTTGGAATGATGCTGAACCATGGATTTCTCGAATGGGCTTAAGGCACTGATTTGTAGTACATTATTGCTATCACGTAGCAGTAAGCATCCAAGTGATGTAAGGATTGTAAAGCTTTCCGGAGAAGATGCGGTAACGACTTAGTAGTCAATTCTTTGTTCACACGTCTCTTGAAGGCCAGCCGAGGTAAAGTAACAACATCCCGAATGGAAGAAACAAGACGGGCAGGTAATGTCCCCACGAAAAAATATCCGCATCGGCGCTGTTCTCCGGATTGTAATAGATTGTGACAGAACCTTCGCGTTTCAAATTGGCCTCGGTTGATCCAGCTGAATACTTCGACACAATTTCTATCTGTTGTCCCGTTGCGTCCGTGAAGATCGCCTTTTCATATACATAGTCTTTGCCGACGTGGTCGGATTCGATGACAACGCCAGAAATTTGACCTTCTGTCCTCGCCCAGGCAATTTGCTTGTATAATACGGTTGTAAAAATGTACACCGAAAAGAAAACAAGGCCCGCTCCTGGAAGCCAGATCATGAGCAGAAGAAAAGGAATCGAACATCCATTTTTTTTGCCTGTTTGCATGAATAAAGATAGCAAGCGCAATGTCAACGGTCGCTGGTTTTGTGGATGTATTTACGGCATGCCACATCGCGATTTGGCTGAAAGTCTTATCTTCGTATGTCAATAACCCCACTTATTTATGAATGCTTTCTCCCGAAGCTGGCTGATCACGCGACTCACGTTTAGTGTGATCAACAAAGACCGCGAACTCATAGGCTTTGCTTTGCTATCGTTTATTTTTTCGGCGATCTATGCGGTCGCGATGATTTTCCCGACCATTGTCCCTTCAATAATGGCTGAGGATTTTACCGCCGACTCGTTGGAGCTTTATCAATACGCAATTCTTTTCGTTACATATTTTGGCCTGGCATTCATTGCGACATTTTTCAACGTATGCGTTGTGTATACGACCAAAGTACGTTTTGAAGGTGGCAATGCCACTTTCGGTGAAAGTTTCCGCTTCGCGTTATCGCGTACTGGGATCATCTTTCAATGGAGCCTGCTTTCTGCTACCGTGGGGCTATTGCTTCGTGTGTTGCACGACGGTGCAGCCAAGCTCGGAAAGGTGGGGGAGATCGTCGCGAAAATCCTCATCGCACTACTCGGCATGGCGTGGAGTATCATGACAATCTTCGTGGTACCGGTTCTCGTATATGAAGGGCTTGGACCGATCGATGCGATCAAGAAGTCTGCTGGCGTTATTAAGAAAACGTGGGGAGAAAGCCTGATCAAGACCATCGGCTTAGGCCTTGTCCAGTTCCTGGTTTTTATGATCATCATTGCAGCATCGCTTGCGCTTACAATCGGATTAGGCAAAACCTTTGGTACTAGCGGTGTACTGATCGGACTGTGTGTAGGTGGTGGTTTGCTTTTACTCAGCGGACTGATCTTTACCGTTGCCAATACCATTTTCAATACAGCCTTATATGTCTATGCAAATAATAGCATGGTTGCTGAAGGGTTTAGCGAAGATCTGATAAAAGGAGCATTCAAGACGAAGGAATAAAGGCCCAAACGCTGGTAAGATCACCATTGCTGAAGGTAATGTTTGCGACTCGTATTTCTGAATGAGGTGCGTTTCCTCTGCGATGTTCGCACCAAACAAAGCGAAAACCCCGAGTGCTTCTCTGCGGTGATTAGCTTACCGCTTTCAACCTTAAGGACTTCTAAACAACTTTGAACTTTAAAACGTTGAACATTAAACATGGCATCTTATTTACCATGTTTTTACATACTGGTTCAGGTAATCGCTTGCTTGTTAATGTGCGGTCGTACTTGCGAGGCTGGTGGCCGGAAGCCTGATTGTAAACGTTGAGCCGACACCTTCCTCACTTTTGATGTCTATAGTTCCATCCAGACGATCAACCGAACGTTTCAGGATGTACAATCCCAGTCCTGAACCTGTGGCATTGTGTGTTGCCCGGAAAAACATTTCAAAGATCCGAGATTGGTGATCTGCGGGGATGCCGACACCATTGTCTGCGACTTCAATCATGACCTGATGCACACTGTTTTTTGTAATACGAACGTGTACAAAAGGTTTCTCACTCCGTGCGTATTTGATACTATTCTCTATCAGGTTTTGAATGATCGCGTTTAACAATGCCCACTCGCAGTGAAAAGTTATTCCTGGCTGGATGTCAGTCCTGAACGTTATCTCGCCGAAATTCTTCATGCCGCTGAACGATGAGATACAATCGGCGATCAGTTTTCCAAAATCAATTGACTCTTTTTGGTTGTCCGTATGGTTAAGCCGTGTCAGCTTGATCAGTCCGCTGATAACATGGTCGAGTCTCTCAATCTGCTGCAGCTGCTTTTCGAAATACAGGCGCGCATTGGCATCGGTTATTTCAAGTTTTGCCAGCGATGATAATCCGAGGAGCGATGAGATCGGTCCTTTCAGGTCGTGTGAGATGCGATAAAAGAAAGAATCAAGCTCAGCATTTTTGTTTTCGATGATCTTGGTTTGAATTCTGTTCTTTTGAAGCATGTCTTCCAACTCTTGGTTTGCGCGCGAAAGTTCTTCCGTTCGCTCTTTTACTTTCAGCTCAAGTTTTTCGTTCGCGCCAAGCTGAAGCTTTAATGCGTGCATTTGTGCTGCCTCTTTTTCCTGTTTGAGTTTTCGGTATCTGTCACCCAATGCGAAGGCGATAATAATTGTTTCGAGCGCTGCGCCTACTTCGACGAAATGGGTTGTCACGGGATCAAAATCGAAGATACCGGCGTTGCGCAGTGTAAGCAACAATCCACCAGTGATGTAGATCGTCCAGGCAGCGATGAAGTAGTTTGCCGTATTGTTCCCGCGAATTCGACAAATAATGCCAGTTGCGATGTAAATGAATGTCGACAACGCAACGAGGTTATTGCCCGCTGACGAAAGGGCTGTTGTTGTGATCAATACCAGCGCGATCACCGATAATGGAATGAGGGCGAGCAATGCGTAGTACATCGCCCTTGAGTATTCTTTTACCTCGAGGAAACGAATTGTAAAAATGGAGAGGAAGATCGTGAGTACGGGTAATGAAAGTCGGCCTGCGTAATAGTTGAGATGTGGATGTTGCGGCCAGAGAAATTTTCCCGCATAGCCGGATGCTGAAGCGAAGATGAAGAAGGTACAGACAATCGTGCAAATGTACAGGAGATAGTTTGTTTGTCGCAAGGAAAGAAAGATGAACAAATTGTAAAAAAACATCACGGCCAGGATGCCAAAGAACACGCCGTAGCCGAGGTCTTCCCATCGTGTTTGCCCGAGGTACGTTTCCTTTTCGATGGCGAACATCGGAAATGTTTTCGGGCTAAGCCCGGTGATCTTAATGTACACGGTTGTTGTTCGGTCGGTGCCGAACGTGAGGGGAAGCACATGCCCCGTGTTCTTGGTGTTTCGCTCGTCGAAAGAAACATAGTATCCGGAGACGCCATAGACCGGTTTATTGTTGTCTGCGATCTGATAAAACTCGACACGTTCAAGGAAAGGCGCGGGTATCTCCAGCAACCAGGATCTTGCATCGCCGTTCTGCAATTCGACCTTTAGCCACAGCGTTGGGTCAATATATCCGAACGTCAGGTTTTCTTTGCGTTGCTCAAATCGCGATTGAAAGTTGGGTGCGCTAACGTCATCAATTGTGAGCTGATGCGTGTCGTCAAGGTAAACGCTAACTACTGTATCAAGACGATATACTGAGCTCGCTGCATCGAGGATAAACGGATCCTGGCCGTAGGCGGAAGACCAGGTAATAATTAAAAATAAAAAGACACCAACGATCTTCAAGCCAACGTGGGGAAACATGATTTAAGCCATTACTATCCTGCTAAGATAACGAATTTTGGCCATATCGCCGTTCGCCGTTGTGCTGGAATTGCCCCTGATACAAAAAGAGAAAAGGGCCCTTGCAGGCCCTTTATACAGTATGAAGATTACGCTTTTCTATTCGTACCTGAGTGATTTGACCGGATTCGCGCGTGCTGCCCTGAATGTATGATAGCTCACAGTTAGCGCTGCCAGCAACAAGGAGACAATTCCCGCTACGATAAATATAACGACACCGATATCCGTTTTATACGCAAAATTATTTAACCACAGATTTCCAAAATACCACGCAACCGGTATTGCGATGACGAATGCAATAACAACCAGTACTGAAAAGTCTTTGATCAATAACAGAACAAGTTCAAAAGTAGACGCGCCATTTACCTTCCGGACACCTATTTCTTTCTTGCGTCCTTCTGTGGCATAAGAGGAAAGACCTAACAAGCCTAGACATGCAATGAATACAGCGAGCACTGAAAAATATTGTATCGTGCGACTGAATTTATCTTCCTTGCTGTACAGCTTGTTGAAGTTGTCATCCATAAAAGAGTACCTGAAAGGGTTTCCGGCAAATTGCTTGTTCCACTCTTCCTGGAGGTAGGCAACCGTGCGTTGCAGATCATCTGATTTCAATTTCACTGCCAACACATTTCCACCTAAACGAATAACAAGCGGTTTGATCGGTACATACAAGGGCTGATAATGAAAATCTTTCACGAGACCAATCACGACGCCCCCAGGCTGTACGTTGCCGTTGAAGGCCTGGTCGAGACGCTTGCCAATGACATCACCTTCCCAACCCAACGCTCTGGCTGCCGATTCGTTAATGATGTAGCCGGTCGAATCACTCGAGCTTCCGATCTGGAACGCATGGCCCTGAAGAAATTCCACTGTTAATACTTTTTCGAAATCGTGATTTGTGAACATCGCGCTGAACCACTGCTGATCTTCTACTGTTCCACCTTCCGGAATGAACGCGTTCTCGATCACTTCTCCTTTTCCGGGAACGCTTCCGCCAATGCGGCTCACGGCCAGCACCTCATGATTTTTAAGCAATTCTGATTTGAACCCTGCGTATTGGTTGAATAACGGAAAAGCAAAATCGATCATGATCACCTGGTCTTTATCAAACCCCATATCTTTGTTATGGATGTAATGCAGTTGTTTGTAAACAATGCCGATACAAATGATCAGGGAAATTGAAATAATGAACTGACTGACAACCAAACCCTGACGTAACAAATTCTTGCTGCCGGCGCCACCTGCCTTGCCTTTCAACACTTCGGTAGGTTGAAATGCCGAGAGCACGAATGCAGGGTAGCTTCCTGCAAATATCCCCACGACGAGCCCGAGTAGGCCTATGCTCCCAAGCAAAGGAAGATTCTGCAGCAGATCGACCTTCAGGTTTTTCCCTGTCAGGTCGTTGAACCAGGGCAATGCTGTATAGATTAGTCCGATCGCAATGATGAGTGCAAGTGCCGTTGTAAGAATTGCTTCTCCCATGAATTGTACTACGAGCATTTCTTTCTGCGCGCCCAGTACTTTTCGAAGACCAACTTCTTTACCGCGTTTGGATGCACGCGCTGTGGCGAGATTCATGAAATTAATAATAGCGATCAGCAGAATAAGGATCGCGATGAACGAGAAAAGGTAGACGTGCTGAATGTTTCCATTCTGTTCGAATTCAATTTCAAGGTTCGAGGTGAGATGGATATCATCGGCTTTTTGCATGCGGAGCACAACGCCACCCTCGCGAAGGTTTTCCGGGAAATGCGCCTTTACAAATTCAGGCAATCCTTTTTCGATTTTTGTAGCATGCGCAGGATCATCAACGGTAAAGTACATCCACGCTGCAACCCACGTCCATTGTGTTTCAAAAAACTGTGGGTTATTAAAGAATGTCCTGAATGTTTCAAAGGACGCAATGAGATCAAATTGCAGGTGTGTATTATCGGGAAGGTCTTTAATAACGCCGATAACCTGCAGATCACGGAAATTATTCAGGTTGATTGTTTTACCGATCGGGTCTTCGTCGCCGAAGTATTTTTTCGCGAGACTTTCCGTTAATAAAAGTTCATTCGGTCCGGTCAGTGCCTTCGCAGGATCACCTTTGATAAATTCAAACCCATAGATTTCAAGAAAGGAGTGTTCAGCGAAAACAAAATTGTCTTCGAAGTATTCGTTATCACCCAGTTTCATGATTGGCGTTTGTCCCCAGCTCGACGGGCGATAAATGATCGCGGCGTTTTTGATTTCAGGGTAGTCATTCATCAGGTTCGCCTTGACAGGGAATGGTACCGTTGCGGATTGCGACAAGTGCGTTCCCATCGGAAAGTCTTCAACGAGTCTGTAGATCTTGTCATGATTAGCGAAAGGGCTTTCATAGCTAATTTCATCACGAACAAAAAGCAGGATCAGGATACACGCAGCAGTTCCGAGGGCCAGGCCAAGCGTATTGATCAGTGAGTAATACTTTTGCTGGATGAAGCTGCGGACGGCAATTTTGAAATAGTTTTTGAACATAGGGGCGTGGGTTTACCGTTTGATACGTCCGTTCCTTGACAATGACCGTACCGGTTACATATACGGTATGAAATCCGCGACAACCGGAGAATTT
>DASPJN010000242.1:0-7004 GCA_035628595.1 Chryseosolibacter sp. | reverse complement strand
GAAGACCGTCTCCTAAACATCGGAGGGTGCCTACTAATCATTGAACACAGCTTCATGAACATCGTCGGGTGCTTACTAAACATTGAACAGTGCCATATAACACTCGGATACCGCTACATTGAAGACGAACAGTGAGATATTGAACACGGATAGCGCTATATAGAACACGAGCCCTGCCATATGGACCTTAAGCACCTCTATATTGAACACGAACATTGCGATATGAAACTCGAAGACCGCGATATTGAACACGAAGACTGCGATATTGAACACGAACATCGCCTCCTGAAAACCGATGCTCGCCTACTTGAACGCCTATGGAGGCTGTGGAACTACCTGAATATTGGGCAGGTCTAAGATGGCTCAACGTACTCCCATGCAGAATAAGCGATGGGCGTTGCCCACCGCTTGGGCGTTGTTGCCCCTTCAGGGCTCGGGCATACCGAGTTCTCCGAACAGATTCGAATCTTTGGAGGTACCTACCGGACAACGGAACAGCAAAAAGGCTACCCTGGTTCAGGATAGCCCTCAGCATAGTATTATCAAAATTTATTTCATGTTCTTCACAACCTCATCAGCAAACTCAGAACATTTCAGCAATGTTGCACCATCCATCAGGCGATGGAAGTCGTACGTGACGCGCCTGGAAGAAATAGCACCTTCCAGTCCGTTGATGATCAGATTAGCAGCTTCCTGCCATCCCATATACTCCAGCATCATCACGCCTGAAAGAATCAAAGAACCAGGGTTAACTTTATCCTGACCAGCATACTTAGGCGCTGTACCGTGCGTAGCTTCAAAGATGGCGTGTCCGGTTTTGTAGTTGATATTTCCGCCAGGTGCGATACCGATACCACCAACAATTGCGGCAAGTGCATCGGAGATATAATCTCCATTCAGATTCAGGGTTGCAACCACTGAATATTCATCTGGTCTTAGCAGGATCTGTTGCAGGAATGCATCTGCAATCGCGTCTTTAATGACGAGCTTGTGTCCGCCTTTTTCAATTATCTGCCATGGTCCGCCATCCAGATCCTTTGCGCCAAACTCGTTCTTTGCCAGGGCATATCCCCAATCGCGGAAGCCCCCTTCGGTAAACTTCATAATGTTCCCTTTGTGGACGAGCGTCAGATTCGGCTTCTTTTGCTGAAGCGCAAACTCGATCGCGGAGCGAACCAGGCGTTCTGACCCTTCTTTCGAAACAGGCTTGATACCGATTCCCGAAGTTTCAGGGAAGCGAATCTTCTTGTATGCCTTCGGGAAAGTATCACCGAGAAGCTTCATAAACTTTTTGTTATCGTCGGAGCCTTCCTGAAACTCGATGCCGGCGTAAATATCCTCCGTGTTCTCGCGAAAAATAACCATGTCAGTTTTATGCGGCTCCTTTACAGGAGAAGGAACACCCTTGAACCAACGTACAGGTCGCACGCATGCATAAAGATCAAGCTCCTGCCGAAGGGCAACGTTCAATGAACGAATACCACCTCCAACAGGTGTGGTCAAAGGACCTTTGATTCCTACCAGATATTCTTTGAAAATGGTCAACGTTTCATCAGGCAACCAGTTTCCGGTTTTATTGAAGGACTTTTCTCCTGCGAGAACTTCTTTCCAGTTGATCTTCTTTTTTCCATTGTAGGCCTTTGCCACCGCAGAATCAAAAACGTGTTTCGATGCAGGCCAGATGTCGACACCTGTGCCGTCTCCTTCGATGAAAGGTAATGTTGGATTATCAGGAACTACGAGTTTTCCGTTGCTGATCGTGATTTTTTGATCGCTCATTATTAATCGAGTTTATGTTGTGTGTCAAATTAAGGGTTGAAAATTAATCAGTAAACCGACTAATTCCAATCGCCATCGTCTGATGACAAGAACTTACCACTTCACTACAACGATCGGGCGACTGCAGCCGAGGACTTCTGATTATATTTGTGTATGACTAAAAAAGATCACATCCAGTACTGGAGAGAGGAGTCAGACAAAAACTGGGAGACTGCCGAATATCTCCTCAAGGGTAGGCAATATATAATGGCGCTCTTTATGTTTCATCTTGTTACTGAGAAATTATTAAAGGCAGTTTGGGTTCGCGATAATGTCGGCGACAGTCCTCCAAGGACGCATGACCTGCAATACCTTTACAATGAAACTGACCTTACTTTACCAACGAACTTCTATGATTACCTGGCTGTTATAGGTCAGTGGAACACCGACTCGCGGTATCCGGATTACAGAAAAAAGATATATCAGGTTGCAAACGATGATTATATACGACATCACCACCAGCAGGTAAATGATTTGCGCTTATGTTTACTAAACGAGCTCTCAAATCCCACATAGAAGCATTCATTCGCGATCTAAAGCAAAACGGATACTCGCCTGATCGCGTGATTCTTTTCGGTTCATACGCCAATGGTTCACCAAACAAGATGAGCGATATCGACCTCGCCGTCTGGGACGAAAAATTTACCGGGTGCGGCTCTGTCGATGTCGAACCAATAAAACATCTGCTTACAAGATATCATCCCATTGAACTACATACCTTCTGCACTCAGGACACAGATGACACCCCTTTCGTTAAAGAGATTTTACGATCCGGTTTGTCGTTCACAGGCACTCAAACATAACCATCGCCATTTTATGGAGATAGCCGTGAGTTCAATCATAGGCGATGGGCGTTACCAACGGCTAGTTGTATTTCGTGGGAAGGATCTCGTTAGGAGAAGACATTACTTGTCCAATGAGGCTTCCCGTCTTTCACTAAACCGGAACTGTGCAAAAAACACGTCATCGTTACCAGCTTATTTTCCACATCTGGTCACACCTTTGAAGGACGGTGAAGCTCGCATGATTTAATAAATCAAAACCAACTAATACTTTTCCTCATTATTGGGGAAATCGGCTGCTTTCACATCTTTCACGTATTGTTTTACAGCGCCGGTAACGGTTTGATGCAAATCTGCATAACGTCTTAAGAATCGTGGCTTGAATTCTTTTGTGATGCCGAGCATGTCCTGCATAACGAGTACCTGTCCGTCAACATTTGGTCCGGCACCAATGCCGATTGTTGGCACATCCACGGATTCGGTCACGATCTTCGCGAGGTTCGCGGGAATTTTCTCCAGCACAATTCCAAAACAACCGAATTCCGCGAGCAGCTGCGCATCATCGATCAGCTTATTCGCTTCGGCTTCTTCTTTCGCGCGTACTGAATACGTTCCGAATTTATAGATAGACTGCGGTGTCAAACCGAGGTGGCCCATGACAGGGATGCCCGCGCTCAATATTCTTTCAATGGATTCCTTTACTTCTCTACCACCCTCCAGTTTCACTGCATGCGCGCCGGCTTCTTTCATGATCCGGATGGCAGAGCGAAGCGCTTCGCTTGAATTTCCCTGGTAAGTACCAAACGGAAGATCGACGACAACGAGAGCACGATTCACCGCCCTGATCACAGATGCCGCGTGATAGATCATCTGATCCAACGTGATTGGTAAGGTCGTCTCATGTCCGGCCATCACGTTCGACGCCGAATCGCCAACCAGGATCACATCGATACCCGCCTCATCGATGATCTTCGCCATGCTGTAATCGTACGCTGTGAGCATAGCGATCTTTTCACCTCTGTTCTTCATCTCCTGAAGCTGGTGTGTTGTGATCTTCTTTATATCGGACTTATGAACAGACACGATTTTGGATTTAAGATTTTAGAATTATGATCTATGGAAGCCAACTGCCATCGCAACCTGCAAACTATTTAAGATAAACGGCATTTTCTTTTCCGAGCACAACTTCCACATGTTCGCGAAGTGTGGTCGAAAGATCGTAACCGGTATACTGCGGATATACAGGAAACAATGTGTGGCTTCTGTTTACCAGTACGGCAATTTCAAGTTTTTTAATTTCTATCGTGAGAAAAGGCTTGAGGCTGTAAGCGAACGTCCGCCCGGTATTCAGCACGTCGTCTACAAGCACAATACATTTCTTTTTAATATCCTTTGGAAGGCAATCAAGCGTTACTTCACTCTGCTGCGGAAGGGCCTTATCAATCGTTACTTTTACGAGCTGTGTTTTCAATGGTGAAATTGCTTCGATCTCTTTCGCCAGCAGCTTCGCCAGCGTATATCCCTGGCCGTCAATACCTGCGATCACGACCGACTTCTCCTTGAAGTTATGTTCGTAAACTTCAAATGCCATGCGGCGGATCTTTTGTTTTATCTGAACCGCATCAAGAATAAGACTTCGTTCCGAAAGAACTTCAGGCATATCAATTAGTTTGGAATCGGCAGTGACCGGCTATCCTTGAATGTGGATAGTATGACCATTGATTGCAGGCTGTCCACAATATCAATGTTCGAAACTTTTTCAAGCATGAGTTGCTGATAGGCTGCAATATCGGCACAGGAAATTTTAAGGATGAAATCGCCGGCACCGGTAATGTGGTGGCATTCGATGATCTCGTCGATCTGCTTAATGGCTTTGATGAATTTATCGATATTCTCTTTATTGTGGCCTTTCAATGTTGCCATCACAAAAGTGCTTACACCAAGGCCTACACTTGCGGGATCGATCACGGCATGATAACTTCTGATTACGCCACTGGTTTCGAGCTTATTTACGCGCTCAAGCGTCGGCGCAGGCGAAAGGCCAATTTCCTTCGCTAGCTGTGCGTTTGTAATGTTTGAATTTGCCTGGAGGATCTCAAGAATTTTGCGATCTGTTCCGTCAAGTTTAATGTTTGGTTTCATCTTTTTTTATTAGCAGTTAAACGCCAGGATCATTCGCAACTGAATGGGTTTCCGTTAGCGAAAGCAACAAATTGTAATTGTTGCCAAATTTTATTTGGTCAAAAATAAGGGAAAGAATGAACCGGAGACAGAAATCCGAAATTAAATTTTAATTGGAAAGCAGGAGACGCTGCGTGCTTTTGCGATCACCACCTTCAATGATCATCATGTAAACACCACTTTTAAGGTTTTCCACCGGAATGGAAATGGCATTGAGGCCCATTTTCGAATCAAAGGCGCGGGTGATGACCGTGTCACCCATGGAAGACACAATGGTGATCGTAACCCGTCCCTCTTCATCGGCGAGCCATTCAAAATTCACAGCACCGGAAGCAGGGTTTGGATACACAGGAAAAAACTGCATTACTTCACGGCTTATCGACGTACAGTTACGGTTGTTGGCAGGTGCTAAATCCTGCTCGATGACTGCCTCAGCACAAATAAACTTTAGTTGACCATCGTCAACGATGTTGTACTGCAGATCGAGATTATATCGCGACTGCGGAAAGATCTTTGTCGTAATGATTTCAGAAAGTTGGAGAATGCCTGAGACGTCGATGCTCACAGGCAGATTTTCAAAAGTTGTATTGCCTTCATTTTCAAGCACTACATGGATACTGATGGAATTATCAGCGCTTTCGGTTGTCGTTACCGCGAGGACAGAGATACCAGGTGCAGGCACAGTAATCGTGACCGGGCGCGAAAATGAATCGCTGCAACCAAGATCGTTTGAAGCAATCAGTTTCACGTTAAAAGCGCCCGCGGCGTCGAAGCTGTGAGTGGTTGATTCATCCGGTGACGTATTTCCATCGCCAAAATCCCAACTGAAAGAAGTTGCATCTTTAGATCGGTTCTCGAATTCAAATGGCATGTCAGGTGAGCCGATATCAGACGACATCATGAACAAAGCTTCAGGTGCTGGCGCGACATCGACAGGAATTACTTTGCTATAAGTACACCCGGAATTTGTCTGCAACGTTAACGTCACATCTTCTAAACCACTTTCAGTAAAAACATAATTAATTTGATTGCCGGCATAAATATCATTGCCGATCTGCCATTGACGCGAAACGAGCTCATCCTCAGAAGTTGTAATGTCAGTCAAGGAGGCGTCGTAGTCAACACAATTTTTCTCAGCGACGAAACCGGGAGTAAGTGCCGGATATATTTTTACAGACTTCTCAGCAGTGTTTTCACATCCGTTTGATCCGGTAACAACAAGAAGCGCATTGTACACGCCGGCGGTGCGAAACGTATGTGAGGCAGTTTCGGTTGTGTAAGCTTTATTGTCCACGGTCCACGACCATTGATCAGCTAAGGGATCTGCAGATGCCCCAAAATTAACAGGCGTATTCACACACAGATGACCATGCGTGATCTCAGCGACCGGCTGCGGTTCAATTGTTATTGTTATTTCACTGGAAGACTCGCATCCATAACTATTTTCTATGGTAAGCTCAATGCTGCGTTCACCTTCCATTGCAAAGTTAAACGCTGGATTCTGTTCTGTGCTTGTGCCTTCATCACCAAACGTCCATCTCCACACGGCGACGTAACCGTCCTGAGATGAAGAGGAATCTAAGAATTTAACTGCGGTATTTTCGCACAATAGTGTTGATTCTGTATCGAATTCAACAATCGGTTTAGAATAGACAGTAATAGGTTCGCTGACAGTGGTAACACATCCGTTCGTCCCGGTTGCCGTTAGCGATACGTTATGGCTACCTGCTGGAAATGTTTTCGAAGGATTTGATTCGGTTGACTGACTCAGTCCGGCGAAGTCCCACAGCAGATGATCTATCTCTCCGATGATGGAATTTTCAAATTCAATGGTTTCGTATTCGCATGTGAGCCCTTCGTAATCGAAGGACACGAGTGGCCCCTCACCAACATTTTCGATGACTTTTGTTATCTCAGTAGAACAGCCTGGGATGGAAGTGACAAGCTTCACAGCATAATCGCCATGCGTTACAAAGGTGTGGTGGAGATCGCGGGTTTCAGTGGTGAGCACGCCATTGGTGTACCAGTTGTAAGTGATGAGGTTATCGTAATTATCAATTGTTTCGTTTGTGAATGTGAATTCGTTATTGGTACAGATCACTCCATCCGGAACACTGAATGCCGGTGTTGGTGCATCATAGATCTTTACCGCTTCTTCAAACGATGTGTTGCACCCATTCGCATCCTGTACTGCTACTTGAACTGTGTATGTTCCCGCAGCCG
>DASPJN010000241.1:0-14642 GCA_035628595.1 Chryseosolibacter sp. | reverse complement strand
AGAGAGGAGTGGAGGTATAGATTGTGCGGCATCACGGTTGCCCCGATGATACCAATCGCAATGTACAAGGCCTGATCATTGGGCAACGATGGAATAAAGCCTACTATAAGATCACCCACATCCGGCTTGGCGAGCACCATTTCGATGAGAAAAGCGCCGCCGATTATTCCTACTAGTCCAATGATAAATAGCTCGATCTTTCGCATGCCATAACTGTGAAGCAGCAGGAGCAAGAGCGTGTCCAATACCGTGAGCGTTACACCCCAGATCAGCGGCAGACCAAAGAGTAATTGTAAACCGATCGCCATCCCCAACACTTCAGCCAGGTCACACGCAGCAATGGCAATCTCGGCCAAGAACCACAACGCATAATTGACTCCTGATTTGTATGTGCTTCGTGACGCCTGGGCAAGATCAAGTTGTCGTACAATACCAAGCCGCGCGCTCAGGCTTTGCAATAGCAACGCCATCATATTCGACATCAGTAGTACCCATAGTAATGTATAGCCAAACTGGCTTCCGCCAGCAATGTCAGTCGCCCAGTTTCCCGGGTCCATGTAGCCTACGCTTACAAGGTACGCCGGACCAAGAAAAGCGAGTACTTTGCGCCATCCTCTTTTGTTGGTTGCATCAATTGATCCATGAACCTCGCTCAGTGATTTATGGGAAACGGTTTGCCTGTTCATGATGAATTATTGTATCGTATACCTGATGCCAGCGAAGCCTTTCAGGCCCTGGACAGGCGCGTAGTTATACGTTGTGTCGAACTGTTCTGCGAAAGGATCCTGCGTGTAAAACAGCGGATCATCCGGAATGAAATTCATCAGGTTTTTGATACCTGCGTAAATCTCGAGACCGCTGCCGTAAACTTTCGTTGCCTGTATGTTCATAATGTTGTACCACGGTGATTTTGACGGACGATAATCGCCATTCTCGGGTGATGTTGGCAGGTGCATGGGGCCGTTGACCCTTCCAGTTAGGTCAAAGTTCAAACCATATTTGTCAAGGCTATAGCTGATCGAATAAGTTCCGGAAACCGAAGGAGCGAAAAGTTGCGGCGTACGGATATCATTTTGTTGTTCATTTTTTTCCACCTGGTAAACATCCATAATGGTTACGCCCGCAATAAACTTCAGCCCATTTGTAAAGGCGATGTCTGTATTGACCGTAATACCTTTTGATATTGCGTGTCCATTCAGGTTATCATAAATTATCGAGTCGGGTGCCGAGTGAAAATCGCCCATGATCTTATTAGTAAAATAAGTATAGAACAAGCTCGCGTCAATGCCCACGTATCCTTCGGCGTGCTGAATGTTCGTGGCATAGTTTAAATTAACATTCCATGACTCTTCAGGGCGAAGCTCATTTGCGATGACAACTTTTCTTGACCCTGTGAGTGCTGCGTGGTCTTCAGTAAACAGGTTTACAACCCTGAAACCATTTCCGGTACTTAGACGGAAGGTGTTGTTTTTGTTGGGCGAAACTTTAAAGCTTAAACGAGGTGAAAAGATGTTCCCATGATGGTTGTGTCGGTCATAACGCAATCCTGTCAGCATCGTAAACTTCTCACTAAATGCGATTTCGTCCTGAACGAATAATCCTGGTAAGTAGGTTTGCATCGGACGATTTGATGGATTGGTCAGATCTTCGGAAGAAGTGCCCGGCGTGTTATCATCGTAACGCACAAATCGGAAGGGCATGCCAACTAAGAGATCATGCGCGCCGATCTTCTTATCGAGTCTTAACTGAGCAAATGCGACATGCTGGTCGGCGAGATACTTTACGTGCCCGTAATACGAGTCTTGCAAATGATAATTGTATGAATAATCAAAGGTGATTTTTTCTTTAACAGGAAGCTGGTAACTACCGATAAACTCCGCGCGATTGGTAAAGATCGATTCACCGTAAATCTCACCGCTTCCCCGATACTGTCGACTCCATTGTAATTCTCCGCCCCATCGGTCTTCATAAATATAACGCGCGGCTATCGATGCTGTGCGGTTCTCCTTACGATGGAAGTCCCACTTGTTGAATAATGAAATACGGTTTTGCTGTGTGATATCTGTGAAGTTGTCGTCGTTGATATCGATCTTATTGTTAAAGTTGAAATAGTTTATTCCGAGCAGCGCCTGAGCATTTTTAACTTTCCATTTGGTCGACAGGTCTGCATTGTATTCCTGCAACGTTGTGGCTGAGATGTCAGTTTGTAACCGGGCGGATGTCGCTGGTTCCTTGGTGATGATGTTGATGAGACCACCCACAGCTTCTGATCCGTATAGTGTTGATGTGGGCCCTTTCACTACCTCAATTCGTTTCACCATGCTGTTCGGTATCCCTGATAACCCGTATACAGTTGAAAGACTGCTCACGATTGGCATCCCATCAATGAGCACCATGGTGTACGGTCCTTCCATACCGTTGATGTGAATGTCACCGGTATTACACACGTTGCAATTAAGTTGTGGCTGCACGCCGTTCACCATTCCCAGCGATTCAAAAATACTTGGCGATGGATTTTTATAAAATAAGGCAGGCGTATAGATCTCGACTGGAATAGGCGAATCCATCTTCGATACTTCTTTCATTGTCGCAGAAACAACCACGACTTCCTGTAGGGCATTTACGTCGGCGCGTAAGGAGATGACATAACGGTTTTGTTTTGCAGAAAGTTGAATGGTATCGTTGATGTATCCGATGAACGAAACGATCAGCCGGGATGTGCCGATTTTTTCTTTCGGAATAGCCAAAGTAAAGTTTCCGTTTTCATCAGTCACAGTTCCATGTTTTATTTCCGGAGCATAGATCGTCGCGGCGAGCAAGGGTTGGCGTGTTTCTGCATCTTTTACGGTGCCGTGAATATTTATCTGCTGTGCCTGAGCAGCGATGTTTGCCAGCAATAACGCAGCGGTCAGTAGTTTTATCGTCATAGTCATTCTGTCACCAACAGGTTTTGCGCTGCATCACGCGAGATAAATACCTTTCGTTTATTATCAATCCGGATCTCAAGCGATCCGTCGAATTCGATCTTTTCAAGGATCGCAATGGTCGCGCCGATATACACGCCGATCTTGCTGAGGTATTGAAGAAAAGCCGGCGAGCCATCCGTTACGGATTTCAGTGTCGACTTCTTATTCAAGATCGCATCTGACAGGGCGATTTGCTTTACACTTTGAACCTTTCCGTTCTTGTCAGGGATTGGATGCCCATGGGGATCAGCTGTTGGGTAGCCAAGGAATTCGTCCAGTTTTTCAATAAGGAGGGGAGATTGAATATGCTCGAGCTGTTCTGCCACTTCGTGAACTTCATCCCAGTTAAACTGCAGCTTTTCGACTAAAAAAGTTTCCCATAACCGGTGCTTACGAATGATCATCAGCGCACCCAGCTTACCCTGCCTGGTGATCTTCACACCATAATATGGCTCGTATGAAATCAAGTCCTTATTTGACAGTTTCTTCACCATATCAGTAACGGATGCCGCTTTCGTATTCATTACTTCTGCTATTTCATTCGTCAGCACTGATTTCGACCCGCTGTCCGACAACCGGTAAATCGCTTTTAGATAATTCTCTTCCGTGAAACTTAGCATAGTTTGTAAACGAAGTACAAAGTTAAAATTTAGATTGGTCTAAAAAAATGTTTATATACATTTAATATGATTTTGAAGAATATCTAAAAATATGTTCCAGGCCCGGCATGACGATTGTCGCTTATTAAATGGATGCGGGAATAATCCGGAATCCGGGAATTGGTCGGCGAAAAGATTTATGCAAAAAGTTGTTGTACGGCGGATTTTAGCCTTAATTCTTCACCTTCCCAGGTTGGTACTTTGAGATCAGTGGCATAAAATATCTTCGAGGTCATTTCCTCAAAGACTTCCTCTGCTCGATGGTCATCATCAAAAACCACTGCCGCATTGTATTCGGACGCGATTTGAACCCACGGGGAGTGGTTGATGAGCAAGAAGGGGAGCCGGTGCGCGAGATACTCATATAATTTTGTCGGTACAGAACCGGAAGTTGATGGGTTTGCAGGATATGAAATTATTCCGATGTCGGCACTGGTTATTTCATGTATGATAAATGAATGGCGAATGGGGCTGTCGCCTGTCATTAGCTTAATGAATGGTTTCCCAAAAACATATTCTTGAATCTGATTCCGGGTGCATTTCTCACCAGCGTAGCCGATAATTGTCAGGGTGATCCCGCTATCAATGGCATGAAGCCGCGTGGCCAGATCGATCGCGACGAAGACACCCGTTGTTTCCGCCAATGTTCCGGAGAACAGTAGCTTCCTCCTGCCGCGGTTCATGTTTACAACCAAAGGCTGGGTTGCTTTATTTTCAAGAACAGTAAACTCCCGTAGGAACGTGAGCTCATTTGCATAAGATTTTTCAGCCAGGAAAAAGTGGTCAATGAAGCCTGAACACAAACGTTCTTTCAACCGAACGTAGGCAGCAACAAAAAGCCGGGATGCAAGCGGAAATGACTTCCCATACCGAATGTTTCGGTAATAATTTTCCTGGATATCATAGATCACCTTGCAGTCAATCTCTTTTTTCAGCAATAACGCGATGGTCAATAACTCATGTGTGGTTATAATGAGCAGCGCCGGTTTTAGCGCCTTTATTTTCCTGTAAAGCGTCAATGGCATCATTAAGCGTTTCCAACTGATCCGGGAGAAATGCGAAAGCGGATGCCAGAAAACTTTCGATTGATTTTTTGCTAACGTTGGAAATCCACAGATATGCACTTCGTATTCAGCATCGGCGAGAGAGCATCCGAGTTTTTCAAACATGCGCGTATCGTCGACTGGCTTCAACACAGATGCAATCACGATACGCTTCATAATTTGCGATGGCCTTATTTTCCGGTTAACACTTAATCGTTATTATTGCCGGCTCTTGCAAATTATAACTTACTTGTCAATAATGGAATTGAGAAATACAATCGAAAAAGCCTGGGACGACAGATCATTGCTTCAGGATCCAGCAACTCAAAATGCAATTCGTGGCGTCGTTGAGAAACTTGACAAGGGAGAGCTGCGCGTAGCTGAACCGGTTGCGAACGGATGGCAGGTAAATGAATGGGTGAAAAAAGCTGTCATCCTTTATTTTCCAATCCAGCAAATGGAAACCATCGAAGTCGGCCCGTTCGAATTCCATGACAAGATCGCTTTGAAAAAGAACTACAAGAGTCTGGGTGTGCGCGTGGTTCCTCATGCCGTTGCGCGGTACGGTTCATTTATCAGCAAAGGGGTGATCCTGATGCCTTCGTATGTAAACATCGGAGGCTTTGTCGACGAGGGAACGATGGTAGACACGTGGGCTACGGTTGGAAGTTGCGCGCAGATAGGAAAAAATGTTCACCTGAGCGGAGGGGTCGGGATTGGCGGCGTACTTGAGCCTGTGCAGGCAGCTCCGGTCATTATCGAAGACAATGCTTTTATCGGATCGCGGTGTATAATCGTCGAGGGGGTTCGCATTGGCAGGGAGGCCGTACTCGGTGCGAATGTCGTGTTGACAGCAAGCTCCAAAATAATTGACGTGACAGGCGCGCAACCTGTGGAGTACAAGAACTATGTACCCGAAAGATCAGTTGTTATTCCAGGCTCGTATCCAAAAAAATTTCCGGCCGGTGAATTTAATGTGCCTTGCGCGCTCATCATCGGAAAGCGGAAGGAAAGCACCGATAAAAAAACATCGCTGAATGAAGCGCTTCGGGAAAATAACGTTTCTGTCTGACAATCACTTTTTTGGAATAAATATTACATTTTTCAAAACTGGCATGCGTTTGGATTTGATAACCAGTTAAAAAAGGTTTTTTAAATTTGCGACGTTGTCTAAAAAAATGAGAAGGCTCCTTTCAGCGATTATACTCTTTGTAACCCTCACAGCGTTCACCGTTGGAAGGAATGACGTATATCCGCTGCTTCGAAATGAGAGCTTTCAAAAAGGAGAGGTGCTGGAGTTCAAAATGACTTACGGAATATTTACCGTAGGGAAGGGCTCAGCGCAAATCCATCCTACCTATTATAAACTGAATAACCGCGATTGTTTTAAGGTGGATATTTTCGCCCGAACGGTCGGTATGATTGATTGGGTGACTGACATCAATGACCAGTGGGGTGCATACATCGATACTGCGGCTATTGTTCCGCATATGTTTTATCGCCGCATCCGGGAAGGGAATTACAAGAAGGACGAACAGACCTATTTCGATCATCATAAAAAACAGATCCAGGTTATTACTGCCGATAAAAAAACCGGCAAGTGGAAAGAACCAAAATTTTATGATGCGCCCGCTCAGGTTCGCGACATGATTGCCGGTTTCCTATATCTCCGGACGCTTGATTTTTCAAATTTGCAAGTAAACGACACTGTTCTTATCACCGGCTTTTTCGAAGACGAGTTTTACCGCATGAACATAGTTTATAAAGGTAAAGATGTGGTAAAAACGAAGGCTGGTAAGATTCGAGTGCTTGCCTTCAAGCCTGTCATGCCGAAGAATGAGCTGTTCGACGGAGAGAATTCAATCACCGCTTACTTCTCAGATGATAAAAACAGGATTCCTGTCAAGATCGATGCTGAAATGTTTATTGGAAGCGCCGGGGTTGAGTTAACGGGATATTCCAACCTGAAAAACCCGTTGAACCGCGTGAAATGATTTTACGCTGCTTTCTGCAGCAGCTCAATAAAGCGCTCGCGCGTGACGGGCTTGATCACATAATCTGAAACGTGTTCATTATTCTTTGCGCGTGTAATATCGCGTGGATCAATTGATGAGCTGACCATGTAGATTGTTACCGGCTTACCAAGTTTGTTCTTTAGATGCGCATAGTCTTCGAGAAACATCCAGCCGTCTACAAAAGGCATATTGATATCGAGGAATATGTAATCAGGAAGCGTGTTGACGTTCCCAATATTCTCACGCAGAAAAATAAGCGCATCCTCGCCATTATCAAATTGCAATACCTGTTCGGTCAGATTGGTTGCCTTGATGGTCTTCGAAGCTGTCAGCTGAAAAATTTTGTCATCATCTACAAGCGCGATAATGGGTTGGTTAGAAGCCATCTGTCTGGTGTTTATTAAAATTAATAAAAAAAGTAGTCCCTTCGTGTTCAACGCTGTCTACCCAGATCTCACCGCCCATTGCTTCAACCTGGTTCTTAACCATAAATAATCCGATACCTCTGCTTTCAGGATGCCTGTGAAATGTTTTACGGAGTTTAAAAAGCTGGTGCTTGTACCGGCTAAGGTTCAAACCCAAACCATTGTCGGACACGCTGAGCACAATATATTTGCCTTCTGCAAGGGACGTTGAAAATCTGATAACGGGATTTCGTTCAGGATGCGCATATTTCAACGCGTTATCAAGCAGATTTAAGAAAATGCTTTCGAGATACACTCCCGGATATTGAATAACCGGCGCTTTCGAAAAATCAAATGACACGTTTGCCGACAACTGTGAGATCCTGGCATTCAACATTTTTATTACCTGGTGCAGCACAGTTTCAAAATGCAGTTTATCCTTTTCGATTTTTTTGTTTTGCTTAATCTTCAATACCTCGTTCAGATCGTTAAGCATAGCAAGGGTTGTCGAGCTCGACTCCTTCAGCAGGTTGAAGTACTCGAGCTTTTCGATCTCTGTCTCGGCATTCTCGTAAAAGTTTAACAGCGTCACAATGTTGCCGACGGGAGAGCGCAGGTTGTGCGAAACGATTTGTGTGAATTCTTCCAGTTGATTGTTTTTCCTCAACAGGTCATCGGTGAGGGCTGTCAGCCTTGTGTTTTGTTCGACGATCTTTTCCTCCGCTTTCTTACGTTCTGTGATATCGCGGAATTCTGTGACGCGGATCGTTCGTCCTTCGAATGGGATATTCTTGCCGTGAATTTCGAGAATAAATTTACTCCCGTCTTTTCGTATGCCTTCAGCATCGTACGTCTTGTCGTAGCCACTGACGATTTTTTCAAGCACGAAATCACGCCAGTCTGGTGCGATCAGGTTCAGTCCGTTCATACCCTTCAGCTCATCATAATCATAACCCGTGAGATCCGATAGGCCCTGGTTGCAATCGAGGATAATTCCTCTGTCGTGGAGGCCAATTCCACCAAAGGAAGCTTGCTGCAACGTTCGGAAACGTTGTTCACTTTCGCGCAACGCCTCCTCGGCGCGTTTACGGCTCGTGATATCGCGACCCGTGGCAATGATCATGTCTTTTCCAAAATACGTCCCCTTACTCAGGCTGAATTCCTGCAGGAAGGATGTTCCGTCTTTTCTGCGGCACCACAACTCAAAGCTTTCAATTCCACCCTCAAAAGCTGCACGCGATTTTGTCTTCAACATCTGCAAATTTCCGGAATCCGATGCGGCCATGGCGTCGAGCGTGTTTCCAATCATCTTCTTTTTCTCGCATCCAAACAAGGCGCATGCACCTTTGTTCAGGTCAACGAGTTCTAATGACTCGTTCAGGATGTAAATCGCATCTGTTACTGTATCGAAAAGCTCGCGATAGCTTTGCTCGCTGGTATTAAGCTGACTGAGTACTTCCTTCCGCATCGTAATATCCTGTGCAATCCCGACAATCTGGATGACCTTTCCGTTTTCATCGCGTCTGAATGGCGTATCGCGCGTCATGAACCACCGGTATTGGCCGTCTTTCCGCTTCATCCGGATTTCATTTTCTTTAACAGTGCCGTCAGGTTCAGTGAACCATCGCGTAATCCGGCGATGATCATCTTCATGAATGATTTCCGGAACAAAGTTATTTCCAAGTTGTACGAGTTCATCAGGTTTGTATCCCAGAAAAAGTGAACTGCTTTGGTTAGCGTATATCACTTTCCGATTCACATTGTCGAAAACATAAAGAATACCCGGCATTGCACTTTCGACGCTGCCGCGGAACTGGCTGTTTTCGAGAATGACCTGCTCGGTTGAGAGACGTTCGGAAACATCGCTCATCATGCCAAGCATGCGAACTGCCGCGCCTTTTTGGTCGGCAATAAAAAATCCACGGTCATGCATGTAGCAATGTTCACCGCTGTTTTTCCTGAAACGATAATAAACATCGTAAGGCGCGAGGTCTTCCTGCGCTTTTTCGAGTAAATTAAAAGCTGCTTCGCGGTCTTCAGGGTGAATCAGCTCGACCCAGGTATCGATGTTGCCGAGTTGTAAAGGTTTGTATCCAAGTACCTCGTCGATATTTCCGCTCCAGGCAATGTTACCCGATGGTATATCGTAATCGTAGATGATCACGCCAGCCGATGCCGCAATCATTTCGTATCGCGTTTTCCAGTCTTCACGTTCCAGTTCCACCTGTTTTCGCCGGGTAACATCCTGAATTGTGCCCATCATTCTAGCAGAACGTCCTTGCTTGTCGAGCGTGATATTCCCGATCATTGCAATCCAGTGAATTGAGCCATCAAGCCAGATCAGGCGATGTTCGAGGTCGCAGTTTTGACCTTTCGAAACGGCATTTTCAAGCTTAACGGTAACGCCCTTTCTATCCGCGTGATGAATGAGATTGATGTAGGTTTCAAACGTTCCATCGAAAGCGTCGTCAGTAAGGCCGAATATCTGATGGACGTTATCGGACCACCGTACTTCGTTAGAACGGATATCCCACTCGAATAGACCGATTCGTGCCGCGGCTAACGCGGGTATGAGGTTCTGCTCGCGTTCCTTCGTGTTCGTCTGCGTCTTACTAACCTTACCCTTTTTAAGAGCAGGCTTTGGGGCGTTAGTTTTTTTTGCTTTCGCTTGTGGGGTTTTCCGGCTACCCGCCTGACCGCTCTTCCTCGGCATACTGGTTTTTAAGTCACGTAAGATAAAGAAATTAGATACTTTTTGCATTAATTCCCATCAGTGCAAAAGATCATTCAATCTAACTGTTAGACTATGCTTAGAGATTTTAAAGAATTTGCAATGCGCGGCAATGTCATGGACCTGGCCATTGCTGTGATCATTGGTGGTGCATTTGGTAAGATCATTACTTCATTTGTGAATGACATCGTTATGCCATTACTGAATCCGCTTATTCCTCAGGGTGACTGGCGTACGCTTGAAGTCGGAACTGGAGTGAAGCTTGGATCATTTATGGGAACCGTTCTCGACTTCATCATCATTGCATTCGTCATCTTCATGGTCGTGCGGGTTCTCAATAAACTGAAGCGGAAAGAAGAAGCAAAGCCATCAGCGGTGGCGGAAGTTCCGCAGGAAGTAAAGCTATTGGCAGAGATCAGGGATTTGCTAAAAGCCCGGGAGTGAGCGCGGGGTGTTGTAACAAATCCAAAGCGTGAACGGCCTGATCAGGTTTAGGCTACCGCTTAAACCTTGACGCCACCACAAGATCCTTCGATCCCGCCTGGTAACTATAGAATCCATTTCCGGATTTGACGCCTTTATGTCCCGCTTGAACCATATTGACCAAAAGGGGGCAGGGGGCGTACTTCGGATTACCGAACCCATCATGTAAAACGTGTAAGATGGAAAGACATACGTCCAGCCCGATAAAATCGGCAAGCTGAAGCGGGCCCATCGGGTGGGCCATGCCGAGCTTCATAACTGTGTCAATTTCTTCGACGCCGGCAACTCCTTCATATAAAGTATAGATCGCTTCGTTGATCATCGGCATGAGAATGCGGTTCGCGACAAAACCCGGGTAGTCGTTTACCTCAACCGGTACCTTTCCAAGCTTTTTGGAAAGATCCATGATCAGCGCGGTAACTTCACTGGTGGTCGAATATCCACGGATCACCTCCACCAGTTTCATCACCGGAACGGGGTTCATGAAGTGCATGCCGATGACTTTTTCAGGTCGTTTGGTGACAGATGCAATCTTTGTTATCGAAATCGACGAGGTATTGGAAGCCAGGATGGTTTCAGCATCGCACAGCTCATCGAGGTCTTTGAAGATCTTCAGCTTCAGGTCTACGTTCTCGGTTGCAGCTTCCACCACAAGACCGGCGCCTTTCAAACCTTCCTTCATATCGGTGAACGTTGTGATATTCGCGAGCGCAGCCTTTTTTGTATCCTCGGATATTGACTGTTTAGTCACCTGACGGTCAAGGTTCTTCTCGATTGTAGCTAAAGCTTTTTTCAAAGCGTCGGCGGAGATATCAATCATGGAAACCTGGTAGCCTGTTTGCGCAAAAACGTGGGCTATTCCGTTGCCCATTGTACCTGAACCGATTACGGCGACTTTCTTCATGTTCCTTGATTTTTGAGAGCGCAAATAAAGGAATTTCGATCTCTATATTCAAAACGATGCGATTGAAAGGTTTGCGCTAACTATCGGCTACTTGTCTGAATTCAGAAACGGTTTCATAATAATCGAAAATGTCCATTTCGCCTTGATCTTTACTACCAGCGACTTAGCTCTGATTTAATTCAAGTTTTACTTTAGGTTTGAAGTGAAAACGTGTTCAGTCGTAGTAAAATCACCGTTTCCCCGTGGAACATTCTTGTGGATATGTGTACAATTTTGTGGATTACTTTTAGCCGATGAGTCGCGCCCAACGTTGAACCTTAAACTTTATAACCTTGAACTTTTAACCTTATAACCTTTAACGTCTAGGGTTCAATCGTCACCTCTTTCGCCAGTCCCATTGCATTAAAGCGGATCACCAATCGCGCGGTAATTGAATCTTCCCGGCCAGAACACGTCCTCGATGGCAGGATGTTATAGTAAAAGAACTTCTGATTGCGCTTATAAAGCTCGTTTTCGTCTGGACGGCCAAGCAGACTCATTACCTCAGCCTCGGAAAGGGAAAGTAGCTTTTCCTTTTGTGATTGAATGATCTCCATCATGCCTTTGCGTTGCCGAAGGCATCCGTTCTTGTCGCGAACCCATTTCGACTTATCAAGTCCTGTGATCTCCGGAACCGGTTTTCGGCAGGAAAGAATGCTGATTGTAAGAAGAAATAGGAAATAGCTAAGCCACCTGAACCTGACCATGTTGTCGTTGCAATGAGTAAAACCAAGAGATTGAAATAACCAGGTAGGCAAGCGATACCATATGCAGCCAGCCGGGCCATTCCAAATACAGCGTGAAATAACTCAAAAGCAATGGATAAACTACAATCCGGGCCCATTCCAACAATTTAACCCACTTCCGTTGTTCGAAGAGAACACCACAGTTTACGACCACAATGGATATAAGTAAGGTAATAAATGCTTTCTCGGAAAGGCTGAATTTGTCTGCATTAAATAAGAACAAAGCGGTTCCGCCCAAACAAAGTATGTACTGGAATAAAACATAGAGATTCAACGACATAGGTGACGGCGTATCATACTTCTTGTAAGTCGCGCGATCAATTTCGGGTACGGCCCGCTGGCCGCCCATGTACTCCGGAAGCCATCCCGGTTTCTTAAACAGGTACCTGAACCGGTCAGTCCATTTCGGAATGCGTTTCAGATCATCGGTCATTTCTGCATAGTGGCTCATGTTCGCCCAGGCGGCGTTCCAGCTATTAATCGGTTTTGTAATGCCGTACGTTGGTTTTTCCTCTTCTTCCTGGAATGTACCGAACATCCGATCCCAGATTATGAGTGAGCCAGCGTGATTCTTATCAATGTACTTCGGATTTCGGCCATGATGAACCCGGTGGTGCGAAGGCGTATTGAACACGAACTCGATCCAGCGTGGAAATTTGCCGATCATTTCGGTATGAATCCAGAACTGATACAGCGTGTTAAGTGCGGAAATCAACACAAAATCCTGTGTTCTGAATCCTAAAAACGCGATCGGTAAGCTGAAAGCAAATGTCCAAACAACTTGCAAAGAGCTTTGACGCAACGCAACCGATAAGTTGTACTCCTCGCTTTGATGATGAACCACATGCCCACCCCAGAAAAGGTTGATTTCGTGGCTCATGCGGTGTGCCCAGTAATACGAATGATCGACCAAAAGAACGAGAACGAGCCAATAAAGCCAGGTTCTCTCCAGTTCAATCAACGCAAAATGCTCAAAAAGGAGCTGGTAAATGCCCACCGCGAAGATCTTCAGGAATAAACCACTTAGTTGGGATGTGATCCCGCAACTGATGTTGGCAATGGAATCGGGCAGTCTGTAAAGATCCTTGTGGGTAAAGCGCTCGATGATCAATTCGATCCCGATAAGGATGAAAAAGATCGGAATGGACAGGACAATAGGGTTGATATTCACGATTGAAAAGGATTCAATCCAAAGTTAAGGATTACATCGTGAATTGAAATCGGCCTTACCTTTCGGGAAAGAAGTTTCCGGAATTACCGGCCGCTATCCGTCAGTTCTGACTTTCATTCTATAATTTTGGCGGCAAAACAGCATATTCATGATAGCGAGGATTTTTAAGGCGATGTGGTTTCTTTCAATGGTTGCCGGACTAGGTGGTTTGTTATGGGTTTATGCGGGGCTACCGCAGCAGGTAATTGTACTGGATGACGCGAGTGGCCGGGTTGAAACCGACCGCGAGTTCCTGTTTTACATTTTGATGGTTTTTCTGATGATCGTGAATGTGATGGTTTTTCTGGTCCGCAAACTGAGCAAGGATGATACCCTGGTCGCCTGGTTTTATGGCCTCATTATCACCATCAACATCTTTTTTATTGTCGCCCTTAACGTGCTGGGTGTGTATAACAGTACCGAACCGTTCGATTTTACCCAAGCCGGAATTGTGGTCTATCTAAGCCTCGGATTGATGATCCTTTGGGTCTTGAGTTGGCCCGTGATCGCATTTTTGCGAAAATCTTCGGCTAAACATTCGCTTATTTAAGCGATTATAACACCCTATTCATCAGATAAATATCTGCTGCTATCTCATGCATTTTTGCAACTATGCTTTTCAGCTCACCCTTGAAGTAAAGGGAAAAGTATTTTAATTGGGCCTGGAATTCAGCTGCCGCTATTCGGCAGCGCAAGATTTTTTCAACTAACCTTGTTGGACTTTTTAGTATGGCAAAATCAGAAACATCTTCACTCGATTATAATGAGTCAAGTATCCGGTCACTCGACTGGCGGGAACACATCCGGCTTCGCCCGGGTATGTACATCGGGAAGTTGGGCGATGGCTCATCAAAGGATGATGGCATTTATGTACTCGTGAAAGAAGTTGTCGACAATTGTATCGACGAACACATGATGGGGTACGGAAAAACGATCGATGTTACAATCACCGAATCCCGGGTTGTTGTCCGAGACTACGGACGCGGAATCCCGCTTGGAAAGGTCGTCGACGTGGTTTCCAAGATCAATACCGGTGCAAAGTACGACTCCGGAGCTTTTCAAAAGTCTGTGGGGTTGAACGGCGTCGGTACCAAAGCCGTGAACGCGCTTTCAAACTACTTTAAGGTTCAGGCATTCCGCGACGGGGCCACCAAACTTGCGGAATTCAAGAAAGGCGTGCTCGTTACGGATCCGCGGCAAACGAAAACCGATGAAAAGAACGGCACCCTGGTTGAGTTTGAACCAGATCAGGCGATGTTCAAACATTACCATTTCATCCCGGAGTACCTGGATGACCTGATGTGGAACTATGCTTTTCTGAATGCTGGCCTCACCATCAACTACAACGGACGAAAGTTCTTTTCAAAAGATGGCCTTTTGGATCTGCTGAAGCAGAAAAGTAACGCGGAGGAAACCCGCTACCCAATTATCCACCTGAAGGG
>DASPJN010000240.1:0-31222 GCA_035628595.1 Chryseosolibacter sp. | reverse complement strand
GGTCAGGATTGCAATACCACTCGAGAAAGCGGTCTGCCCATTTCGGGGGAGTTTTTGCTGACATAAATTCTACAAACGTGAAAGTAATAAATATGTTTCATGTTTGTAGAGTAAATTGACAGGAATGGTTAATTGGTGTTTTGAATTGTTCCGAAACGGGGGAGGACAGGGAAAAAGAAAAATGTTGTGCTCAACGGATCAGATCAACACGTGTTTCCACCTTTGCTTCAACAGTGTCATGCTTTTTCACATACGGAATAGCATTTTAACCGGTTGATCGGACCTTCCAGCACATGCCATGAGACTGAGGCGAACGCTAATAATACAACAATGTTGATCAATAAAATTGCCAATACAGGTGGCGTCCAGCCTGAATACGCAAAGATCCAATACGTTGCGCCAGGAATGAAAAAATGGAAAAGACTAGTACACTCTTAAGAGAGACGTAACGTATTGATTTGCAGAGTAGACCGCTAATAACTTATGTACACAACTACGCGTTTGACGTACAGGATTACGGTTACCTCGATACAGAATTACGATTTTACCGGGCTTTTTGAAGTACAGAAATACAATTTCCGGCGGAAGTTATGTATCGAAATAGGGCCTACTCAGGCTGGCGAAGTTCTATACCGATTTACACTCAGGGTATAGAACTTCGAACTTATGTACTGAATTACGGACTCGATCTACTTTTGTAAAAAAGAACTGAGTTGACTATATTGCCGCTACAAATAAATAACAATGCAAAAATTATCTCTCAAACAAATGCAAGAAACCCAAGGTGGTTTCTTGGCGGTTTTCTTAGGCGGTCTGTTAATCGGATTCATCGCCCGATTGGTTTATGTAGGAATGACTCAAGATTAACTGAACTATGGAAAAATTATCTTGTAAGGAAATGGAACAAACTCAAGGAGGTTTCATTTTATGGCTCGGTTTTGCTCTCGGAGTAGTAATAGGGTACCTCTGGGCAAAAGAAACAACGGGGCAGAACTTTTAGAATTAAAAAGCAACCATTTGAAGGGGAATCTTACAAATTCCCCTTTTATTTTTATGAAAGATCCCCAAATAAAACGTTCAGTCGTTCTTCAAGAAGGAATTACTGACTGTGGAGTTGCCTGTCTTGCCACAATATTAAAATACTATTCAAATTCAAACGTACCATTAAATCACTTAAGAAAATTAAGTGGCACGACATCTACCGGTACAACTTTACTTGGTCTTCACGACGCCGCAAATAAACTTGGGCTCAAGGCTGAAGGCTATCAGGCGAAAGGAGCATCAGACTTGAAAGATTTGACTTCCCCGTGTATACTTCACGTAACAATCGACGGTAAACTACTGCACTATGTTGTGTGTTTCGGTTTCGACAAAGGAAGCTTTATTATTTCCGATCCAGCGAGAGGGTTGTACAATCTTACCGAAGAAGACATTGACAACATCTGGCTAAGCAGACGACTAATTGTCGTAGAACAGGGTAAAGTCGAAGAAAATATCGGAAAGCAAAATGTAAAAGCTAAATCTTTCATCGAGTCGATTTCATTTTTATGGAATGACTATCCGCATATTTTATTGCTTTCTATAGCGATAGCACTTATTCTCGGTATTCTAAGCATCGCGTCATACATATTAGTAAGCTATCTGATCGATAAAGTTCTCCCTGGAAACGACTCACTGAGTCTAATCAAATACTTAAGTATTCTGGCGGCTCTTTTGTTGAGTAAAAATATTGCTTCCTACTTGCGTCAAAACATCTTAATCTCACAGAATAAGAAGGTCAATGAACGTATTACTGGTGACTTTTTTAAAAAGATCATCATGCTTCCAAAATACTTTTTCGATTCCAACAAAAAGGGGGATTTGGTAAGCAGATTGAATGATTCAATCAAGATACACGCAAGCTTGTCATACATCTATGGGTATTTGATTGCGGACATCATCCTTATTCTCCTCATCACGATTTTCATCATTGGGGTATCTGGGTATCTCGGATTATCTCTGCTCTTGCTGAATACAGCATTTGTCTTCATAATGACATCAATTAGTAAAAAGATAGTACCGTACCAGAAGACAGTAATGGAATCATACGCAGTTAATGAATCCAATTATTTAGACACGATGCAGGGAATTGATACAATTAAGGTGCATAATAGGCAACCGTTATTCGCCACTCTTTCACAACACATCTACTCTAATTTCCAGAGTTCTGTGTTTTCATTTTCGAAGGTTAAAAATCGCATGACCCTGATTTCTGATTTTTACAGTACAATCGTTACAGTTTTAATCATAGGAGGGAGTTCGTACTTTTTTTTGAGGGGGACTCTAACGATGGGCCAAATGATAGCAAATATACAGCTTTCTTTGCTCATCGTTCCATCAGTTATTCAGGTTGGCCTGGCTAACCTGCAACTACATGAAGCAAAATTAGCTTTCACCAGAATTAATCAATTTTCTTCCCATGAACCCGAATACACAGTTGGATCTGACTCAAAGAAAAAAGGAGTAACAAATTTTGATTCTCTGGAGATCCGAAATTTAACCTTCGCGTATCCCGGACGCTTACCGGTATTGAATAATGTATCATTATCAATAAAAAAGGGCGAAATAATAGGACTGAAAGGTAAGAGCGGTTCTGGTAAAACTACGTTAATAAATATTCTTCAAAAGTTTTATGAGGTTCCTGAAAACAGCATTTTTGTAAATCAGACCGACTGGAATTTAATCTCAATCGAAAGTTGGCGGAACATCATTGGAATCGTTCCTCAGGACATTAAGATTTTTAATGGCTCCATTGCATCAAATATTTGTCTCGATCCAAAGGTGTCCGATGAAGATATTGACGTAGTCATGAAAAAATATCAGCTTGATAAATACTTTGACCATTTTCCGCATAATTATCAGACTATAATAGGTGAGAGCGGCCAGCCGATTTCTGGCGGACAAAAACAACTTATAGGCATAGCTAGAGCTTTAATGAAAAAACCAAAACTCCTTATCTTCGATGAGGCGACTTCGGCTATGGACAAAAAATTTGAATCAGAAATACTTGATCTGGTTAAAAAAATCGCCGAACAAAAAGAAGTAGCCGTAATAATTTCTGCCCATAATGACGAAATTCTGAACAATCTCAAGAAGACTTATGACGTATAAATTCTTATTGATAATTGTTGCGACCTGCGCTTTAGTTTTATTCGAATCAACTGATGGGTTAGCTCAGAACTATATTTTAGGTTCAGTCACAGATAAAGATACCGGGGCTCCGATTCACGGTGTTTATATACTACTCGAAGGATCTCAGACGGGCACTATCACAAATCAGGCAGGAAACTTCCGATTGTCCTTTGATGTGCCTTTAAATAGTCAACCGCGATTTATTGTCTCCTGTATTGGGTACAACAAAGAAATTGTACGACCCAGAGACACACATTCGATTCTCCATATCGAATTGACTCCGAGTATTACTGTATTACCTGAAGTCACCGTGAGGACTTATGAGGCTAAAGATATTGTCATCGATGCGTACAGGAAAATCTCGGAAAACTATCCTAATATCCCCATGCTGCTAACAGGATTCTATCGTGAGACATTAAGACGGGATACAACGCATTACATCTATGTTGGTGAGGCCGAGTTACAGGCGAAGAAAAAGCCTTATGAAAATAAACAAAAAGATGGACAGGTAAAGGTGACGAAAGGCCGTGTGAAATTATCCAATGACTCGGCTAACCGGGTGACGTACTTTGCCGGTCCGCATATCATGCACAGATTTGACTTTGTAATACAAAGAATTGAATTTATAAGTAAAGTTAAGGATAACGATTACTCGTATGATTTTGACTCACCTACCACACTCGCAGGGCGTCGTCTTTATAATATATCATTTAAACCAGTTGACGCGGTAGGCAAGTTTATAGGCAACCTTTTCATTGACATGGAAACTGGCGCCTTTGCAGGAGCGGAGTATAAATTATCCAATACAGGATTACGTCAAGAAAATACTATATATAAAAGTGCAAAGTGGCTCGATAGAGAATATAAAGTCAATTACTATTCCCATGAAGGAAAGTGGTACTTGCAGGACATTTATCAAAGGGGTACTGCTTACGACAATATTCTGAAAGACACAGTTTCTTATACTACTGAATTTGTAGTAACTGATATCGACAGTAGCTCAACTTCAAATTTTACATATGACGAACAGTTACAGTATCGCGATATTTTCATGCCCCGGTTATCAAACTATGATTCCGGATTTTGGCGAAATCATAATATCATTTTGGAGGATTCGACCTTGCGGGAGCACGAAGGTTTGGACCGGAGCGGCCAGATAAGAAAAGCTAAAATCAGTTCATTACGAAAGTTTCTGGTGAATCTCGAGTCCGACGCCGGTATGGGCTACATTCAATCATCCGGAAAATCATTTTCCGGGTCGCTAGCTTATCAAAATTTGGATTTAGAGTTTGATGTTAAACCAAGGGAAATTATACCAATTTTTTTTATATCCTATAATTATAAGTTAAGTAAGATAACAAATGTAAACTTGGGATTTTTTACAACCATGGGGGGAGAGACCAAGGAGGAAACTATCCTATCAGGTATAAGCTATAGAAAATATTTACCGATCAGTAATAGACCGGTCAGCGTTGAATCGAGTTTGAACTTGGCATACACAGTCAACATGATCAAACTTGCGTCAACGATTCTTGACGAACCTATTACAATTAAAGACAAAACATTCAATGATAAAGTTGATATTAAATTCGCGACACGACATTTGTCATTAATGCCTGCTCTCAAAATAGCTGTTGAGTATAAAAGACGAATGGACTTTTTCGTCCAAGGTTTCTACAAGCTTGAACTCATGAGGAAGCATAGTCTCGTATTTCAGCAAAAAAAGAATTTCCTGCAAAGCAAAAAAGCAACGGCGGATATTTCAAATCCTGAAATTTCAATGTCAGTTAATAGTACATATACGAGAGAAATTCCTTTTGAAATAAAACCCCTGGTACTAGTTATCGGATGTACTCTGCGTATCAATTGAAAGGTGAATAATGCTTAAGAATGACAGCGTGAAGAACTTGGATGATTGATTTTTCACTTCTCGCCGGGTAGCATACAGCTTTGTATTTCTGTCAAAGCATCAGCAGCACGCTGTGCGTCATTGTCTTTTGCTTCATCAAACTTTCGACGCGCATGAGCCATGCAATGCAGTAATCATACCTGGCGGGTATTGAACAGCAGCAACGTCAGAAAAATGGTTGCATAGTATACAGGAAACATCCGGAGGAAACGCCTGATGTAGAACTGCTTTAGCACACCCACCTTGCCGGACCGAAATTGCTCGCACGTTTGGCGTTCCTTCAGCAAGATGCCGGTGATGAGAAACCCACTGATGATAAAGAACATCTTTACGCCAATCTCTCCATTAAGCCAGAACAAGTCATCACTCCACATGTTTTTGTGGTATCCTGCCCAATGGGAAAAGACGACCATTGCTACAGCCAGTGTACGCAACGTGTCGAGTTGGATAAGGTAATTTTCACGCAGCTGTTGTGCTGTTGTGGCCCTGAAGTCATGATCGAAATTAATGGTTGGGGTGTCGCTTGCCAATAACAGTAACCATCAGGAAGAAATGCCGCAGGGAGGTGCGCCATGAACTTATTAGCGGGCGCATATTTTTCACGAAGATCAGGTCGCAACAGAATAGAAGAACCGAACTGACGAAAACAAAAACCGGAACCAAACCATTGGGATATATAAGCAATGTAAAGACTGAAACAGCCCATAGTAAAGCAGCAATTGCCACGATTATATTTCGTTGCTCGCCCACTACATAAGAATATAAGATATACGCAACGCCGGCAATCATCATCAGCGCAACACCGTGGGTTGCTATGGCGACATCCTGCCAGTGAAGAACGGTATAGAAGTCAGATCCGAACGTGCACGACAGACCGGTAAGAATGATGAAATGCAACATCCTGGTTTTTTTTCCTTTGATGATTCCGTAAAAGGCCATCAGCATGAGGATAGATGAGGGCAACCAGTTAAGCGCATCGCCACTGTGTGCGTCCAGTGGTGGGCGCTTGAGTTGGATGATTAAGCACAAGATTGAGGCAACCAGGAACAGCGATATCACAAATGAAAATATGCGCGTCGGGCGTTGCCGAAAAGTAATAACCGGTGACCGGCTATGACGTGAAACCAGATAATAAATCATCCCGGCGAGAAAGCTAAGCGATGCGAGGAGCTCAGCACCTTCCTCCATCAGAATAAAACGAATGGGACGTTGCCATGTACTGGAAAAACCTGCTTCGCGCCACATGCTCATCTCAAAATGTTCCTGAATCGGAATGGAGATAAACAGGCAGCAGCCTATTGAAAGGAAAATGACGGCAACCAGACTTCTTCGCAGAAAAAACCAGGCAAAGGAGAGTATGTACAGGATACCAATTGCGCCGCATAGGGGAATTACTGCATTGGGTATCGAAAAGTTTCCAATATTTTCATGCATTGATCCCATCTCGTCGAACGACATTAAAAGAAATGCGCATACGATAAAAAGCCATCCGTGGGAGAAGAATCCGTGCGTTTTACTTCTGGCCTGTGTCGTTTCAGCCCAGTAGACCAGGAGCCCAACCAATGCAGTTGCCAACAGGAGCATTGCACTGTACCAGGTGGCCACGGTGTTTTCGTGACTCAATGCGAATTGCCCGAGCAGATAGGCCCGGTCATCGGCTATTCCCGGACTCTTATAGAACGTTTGAAGAACGATGGCGGTGGACAAAAGGAAGAGAAGGCATAGGAGGGCATTCGCGTATAAAAAACGCAAGAGACCACGGGCGCGGACTGATACTGTAAACATGAGGTCGTTTTCCGGAATATATGCACAAATGAAAAATTATTATTCCCGGGCTGGCACAGAGAGAAGGAGGGGTAAACGGACGAATTGTGGGGATCCATTCAACAACTGTGGCTGGATTTCTTTAAAGAATCCCTTGGTATTCCGATCGGGTTGATTCCATTTTTGATAAGTATGGGTATGCCTTTCGTCTTTCTTTTCTTTAAGAGGGGACTATGATCTCACTAAAGCTCCGATACTGATCACTCATTGGTGTTGTCCATACGCCTGTCCGGAAGCGTGATCCGGTGGGCCTTTGTAATATTCCTGCTGAATCTTGCACCATTTTTCCACGATGCACCACCCGGTTTTTCTGCTCTTTGCACAGGTTTTTTTGCACTTCGAAAAAGATGCGAAAACAAGGCCCTTTTTCAGGCATGTTATTGAAACAGAGGTCTTGTTTTGATGACCAGCAATGTAAGTTTTTCAGCTGTATTGAAGATAAATCCTCCCGGGCTTGTTGAATATGCATTTTCAGGATGAGAACAACGGTGTCGCACGGTTGTAACACGGGTCGGATTTACTGACATAGCACTTGTTCTTACTGACATAGCAGCCGGTCACGCTGTTATGCGAGCTGGTCACGCTGACATTTCAGGTTGGCAGTTTTTGGAGTGGGCGTCTTTATACGAATGAGGTGAACGCGATTTCAGTGACTAGACAAAGCATTTCGTGCGGTGGTGCATTCTCTCTATATATTATAATCGAGGATGCTGAATATAAGTTTGACTTGTGATTTAAGAAGATCGGACGATGAGCCGAATGCGTGAAGATACTCATCGATGTGTAGGAAGGAAATCAATGCGATTTACGATTGACGACTGACGATTTATGATTTACGAAGTACGGACGTTGGACCGGACGTGTCGGTGTACACAATTAATACGATCGGTACCGCACCCAGGCGTTGTGTATCAGAGAAAGGGCATGTGAAGGGCGCCGAAGAATCTCCCTCAGGCGTGCGGTTCAAGCACCGTATTTTGGGTCGACATTCCTATTGCCACTCCAAACGTCAGTTAGTTTTGAAACGTCACAGATCCATCGCTCCCTGCTAGCCAGCACACATGTCATGTCAGGATGGGTGTGGGTATTGATGGAGATTGTCGAGTCTGAAATTGTAAATGATGATTCTGAATCTCGCGTCTCTTGCTTTGGTTCTTCGGTCTCCGACCGGCGAGCCCCTGTAACTCGCAGGTAGAGGAAACAACTTCTTTACAAAGCCCCGGTGGACTGCGCTCTTGGTTGGGGCCTTAGGTCAGCGCTTTTTGGGTTCACGAAGCTTACGGACTCATGTCGATAGCCGAAAACGGGACTTTGTCGGTGGACGCGGGAACGAAGTTATGGATTCTCAGCAGGTACATGACGCCGGATCCATCGTTGAACTGCATTAATCATCGGCCGGTTGAATGCTTGGTCGTTACTTGCCGTAACCCCTTATCAGAAAAGAAAGAGGGATGAAAGTCGTAGCGTGTCATGGAAATCCTCAAGACGAAAATGCTTTTGAAAAGTTAGCGTTTATGAAAAAAATAAATTTTTAAAAATATTTCAAAAAAGAAAAACAAATATACCAGCCGTTGCGTCTATAGTATTATAAACTAAAACAAATTAACCATGAAAGCGTTAGCTTACAACGTAGCCGCCCTCGACAAGGTCCTGGGCCTTGCTACACAAGTTGGTGATTCCTACAAACCGGGTAATGCGTCAATCGAACGTACTGCGTTGACTGCGTTACTCGAGGAATCCCGGAAATCAATCACAGCAGTACTCAAAGCCGAAGGCGATCTGGCAACCGCCATCAACCAGAGGCAGAAGGCCTTCGATGGACTGCCCTTGCTGGGCACACACATCATGGGCATCGCTGTCAGTGGTGGAATGGAGGAGAAGGATCTGAGCGATCTGAACAGGTTGCGTAAGCGTTTCCGTTCAAATCCTTTCAAAACTGATCTTGTTCATGACGCCGAAGAAGGTTCAGGATCTGCGCCGCCGAACAAGGTGCGAATGAACAGGCAGTTGAGCTTCGACAACAAAGTGGTGACACTCGAGTCGATCATCAGGTTTCTGGAAGACAAGCCGGCGTACAATCCGACAGAGAGCGAGTTCTCGATCGATGGTCTGAAAGAAACGCTGTCGGGTTTGCAGGCACACAACACCGCAGTGATCGAAGCGAAATTTGCACTGAGTAACATCCGCGGCCAGGCAAAGGCAATGATCTTCGGCAGACAAACAGGCGTGTTTGGAAAAACCCGAATGACCAAAGTGTATCTGAAAACGATCCTTGGACGTGATACCGATCTTTACAGGTCAATTAACAACGTAAAACTTAAGTCCTTGTAACGATGGTAAAACTGCAAAACTAAACCTCCGGTGATCAGATCGCCGGGGGTTTTTTATTGGTGGATGTTAAAGGGTGCAAAAAACACTGGATTGATCGATGACCGAAACCGTTTCAGTTGCCTTGACTTTGAAAATCGAGCGATTGATCAAAGATCACCTCGTACTTCAAAAACGCCTTGCATCTTCCGGGCCGGCCATGTTCGGAATAACAACTATTGTTTTACTGATCGGTTGAGTTTCAGTATACACCGTGACGCAAGGTTAGAAGTATCGACCGCTTGACCTGTTTCTGGACATTAAACGGAACGCTCAAATATGGAAACTGTTCTATCAGGGCGGCCTCCTCTGTTTTTAGGCTACCCAAATGTTTGTTTTTCCATTTAAGGATTGAACCACAGCATCAATCTTGAAAACACTTTTGAGATTTTCACTCGTCAACACTTTTTCAGTTGTGCCACTCGCCACAATTTTCCCACAGTCCATGAGCACCACGTGATCAGCGAATCTGGATACGAGATTGAGATCGTGTATTACCCCAACAACAACAACGTTCGGTTGTTTGACCAACTGTAGAAGTTTTTGCATCAGGTCATATTGATAGTAGATATCAAGAAATGTCAGTGGCTCGTCGAGAATCAAAATCCGGCTTTGATCGTTTACCGGGTGCCAGATCTGCGCTGCCACGCGTGCAAAGTGCACGCGTTGTCTTTCGCCACCACTTAATGTCATGAAGTTCCTTTCGGCCAGCATGTCAACTTCAAAAAAGGCCATTACTTCGAAACACGTTTGATGATCGATCGACTGTGGCCTGCGATTAAAATGTGGATACCTACCCATCATAACGACTTCCCTAACTGTTAGCGGAAATCCAAGGTCTATATTTTGAGACAATACAGCACGAAATCGTGCAAGTTGCTCTAACGTGCATTTCCGGAGATCCATCTGATCGTATTTTACCTGGCCGTGATAACCACTTAAATTGCCGGCTAAAATTTTTATCAATGTAGATTTCCCCGCGCCGTTTGGTCCGATAATCAGGTTGATTTTACCCGATCCAAATTGAACCGATACGTCATTAAGCAAAACCGTTTTTTCTATTTGGTATGAAACGTTAGAAGCTGAGAGCATGTTAAAAGAGATAATCGCGTTTTCTTAACAGATAAATAAACACCGGAACACCGATGATCGACGTAACAATGCCTATTGGTAATTCCGCCGGCCGTACGACTAACCTTGCAATAAGATCCGCCAGGCTTAACACAACGGCACCCATCAGCGCACTGCGAATGATCAGGAACCGGTTGTCGGATCCGCCGATCATTCGCAACATGTGCGGCACAATCAACCCGACAAAGCTTATGATACCAACGAACGATGTCGCCACAGCAACAAGTATGATGTTGATTGTGAGTATCACGGTCTTCAGCTTTCTTACATTGACACCAAGATACTGCGCTTCACTTGCGCCGATCATTAACGCATTTAAATGCTTTGCGTACCACATCGAAAATCCGATGCAGAGTAGCGTGGACATCCCGGTAACCCACACAGCCATCCAATTGGCACCCGACAGAGTGCCCAATGACCAGAATGTAATGGAGCGGGCCTGGGGATCTCTGGCGATGTATGAAAGGAATGCGACCCCGCTCATAAACAGCGCATTCACTGCAAGCCCTGTCAGTAACAACGAGACAATGGCACTTTTACCATGCTGTCTTGAACTTGCTAAAACGAAAACCAATGACGTAGCCAGCGCCGCCCCCAATGCAGAGGAGACTGACAACATGCCGGCGCTTTGCGGGAAATTCAGCGTTGCACCCAGCACGATGTAACAAGCTGAACCGAACGCCGCGCCACTGGAAGTGCCAATCAACCCTGGTTCGACGATCGGATTGAGAAAAAGAGCCTGCATGAGCGTACCACCTACTGCCAGACTTGCTCCGACGAAAATGCACAAAACCACGCGGGGCAACCTGATATCGAAAAAGATACGTTCGTTCAACTCCATCATCTGAACACTTGTGACGTATTTGGTTATTGACGAGAATATTTCTTCCATACTGATTACCACTGCACCGTACCTGGCGCAGACGCAAGCGATTAGAAAAACTGCCATGATAAGCATAGCAGTCAAGCGCTTATTATTCTGTGTTCGCATCTCGGTAGATCAAGTCATGAAGCATCAATACGTTTTCACCGGTTCGCGGTCCGATATACACCAGGTCATGCTCTTCAACACGGTAGATCCGGTTATTCAGTGCGGCTTTCGTCCCCGAGACACCCGGCAGTTCTTTCACTTTTTCAGAGGAGCCGAGCTTGTCGTATCCAAAGTCCGTTACAAGAATAACGTCAGGGTCAGAGGTCGCAACTACTTCGGAGGAAAGATGTCGCATTCCTTTGTCTTCATCCACGGCCATTTCAGCGCCAGCCCACTGAACCATTTTCGCGGCCGTACTTTTATTGGTCATAACAAGGTATACGTTTGACGCCTGGCCATAGTGGATAACGAGAACTTTAGGTGCAATCTCGGTCGAAGAAACTTTCCCCAACACAGATTCCATGTCGCGGTCCAGTTTATTGCAAAGTGAATCAGCCTGAGACCTCTTTCCGAAATAGTCTCCCATTTCGCGGATAAGTAGCTTCGTACTTTCAATGTCATGTCCCTTGTTTTGAAATACTTTCATCGGAATTTTCAGATCAACGAGTTGTTGAACCACATGCCCGGGACCGATATTGTTATCATGAATGATCATCGTGGGCTTCGCGGCCAGCAGGCCCTCCGTGCTTAATGCGCGATGATATCCCACAGTTGGAAGAGATTTGATCCGAGGTGGAAAAGTACTGGAAAGATCTACCGCTACTAAATCCTTTTCAGCATCAAGTGCATAGATAATTTCACTGTATTGTTTTGCAAGGCAGACAATTCTTTCATCGGCGGATTTGTTTTCGGCGTTGTTAAATCGTCCGCAACCAGCCATTGCAAGTATTACGAAAATGACTATGTTTTTTTTCATTTGTTAAATTAAAAGAGAGAGGCAACACTGGATGCCGCCCCTCTGTTGTGCTTAAAAATTGTATTTCAGATTAATGCCGCCAAAAAAATTGCTCTCGTCCGGCGCCGGAATGTACGCGTCCGGTAACTGGTTGATGAACATCATATAGTAATACTGTTTGCCTGTTAAATTGTTGGCACCCGCATAGACGTCAAGGTCAAATTGGCCAAGCGATTTTCTAAATCCGAGCTTTGCGTTCAGGAGGCCGAACGAGTTTGTCTCATTTGCTTCATCAGAAGTGTAATACATCGCACTACGGTAGTTGTAATTGACGTTTCCATAGAAGCCGGGATGTGTTGTCACGTCAACGCCGATATTATATACCAGTGGTGCAACGCCTGCCACTGTTTTACCACTATAATCTTCAGTAATTGTTATATCGGAATTGCTCTCATCTTTACCGACTTTTTGAAAACGGAAATCTTCATATTGGAAATCAGAGTAGGTGACGTTTGCAAAAGGGCGGACGAGTTCAAAAAATCCGTTCTCTGACTTAACAACATTATAACTCGCGAAAACTTCGAGGCCGTTGTTATTAAGGGATCCTCCGTTTACAAGGTACGAGTAAAGTGTCGCGGTATTGTTTGGATTTTGTACGGTGACAGCCGTGAACTTATCTTTAAACGTAGTATTGAAAACGGCAACCGTGTAGAACAAACGGTTGCTCATTAAGCTTCCTTTTGTTCCAACTTCTACTTGTGTTCCCTTCTCCGGCTTCAATCCTGTATTTAATTGTCCGGTTACGGGGATCAAAACATTCGACGCCACCGGTGCTTTGTATCCAACTGAGTAGTTTGCATAAATCGAGGCTACCTTATTTATGTTTTTGTTTATAGCAAAGCTCGGCGAAATCAAGTTGTGATAGGTAGCATCATAGCTTCGGCGCTTCGTATTGCCGGGGTGATTATTGGTAAGTCCCCACAGTCGATCTTCCAGTGACACCTTCATGTTGCCCAAGCCGATACCAGCGGTGATGCTTATGCCGTTGTTCGTCGACATTGTCCATTGTGTAAAAAATGAACTCGTGGCACTGGTGGTTGCCTGGTTACTTCGAATGTTTGTGATGGTGTTATACCCCTGTAGGTTGGTGCTATCGGCGCTCATGCCGTAGCCAACAGTCACTGCACTCATCTTCTGCAGTTCAAGTCCTGTAATACCAGTAAGATCCAGATTCCCGGATATTTTGAAATTCTTATCAAAGGTAGTTCGCAGTCCGTAGTTTAACGGTGCTTTGTCAGTCCAGCCTCCCGCAGAGCTATTGTCCATATTTTGTGACGATCCGAACAGCGAGGTTGTGTTAGCAATCTTATTATTGAATCGGTAAGAGTGACTAAGGCCCGCGCGAAAAGTTCTGACTGCGGAATGCGCATCGTTCTTGATATACCGCGCGTTGCCTGAATAATCGCGTGTCTGATATTGTTCTTTCGTTAACTCTCCGTTGCGCTCGTCATATCCGTTACTGTATCCCAGGTAAACTGATATATCTTGGTTGTCAGCCAGATTAAAATCAGAAATGACATTCATAAAATCTTTTTCGGAAGCCGTGTGCGTCATAAAGCCATCAAATTTTTGCTTCCCATAATTCACCATGACTGATGACTTTGCTGAACCGAGCGCCAGCCGGGTCGTTGTGCGAAGCAATCCATAACTTCCGACCATTGCGTTCTGACTTACAGATCGCTCTTCCATTTCTGCCCTTCCAGTTTGGAGGCTTACCACCCCGGCAATCGCAAGGCCGTAAAGCGTACCGGATGGTCCTTTAATTATCTCGACGTTATTCACAGACGCAAAATCCAGATCGTCCATCATCGTAATACCTTCAGCATCGGTAATTGGAATACCGTTCAGGTACATTTTGAGACCCTGCGAGTCAAAGTTTCCGCTGATGCCCCTTATGCCAATTCCGTTTCCATATCCACGGATGTTCAATTGCTGGCCTCCTGAAACCGTTCTTCGTTGCATGGTCACACCCGGAACGCTGGTGTTGATTGCGTCGTCCAGAAACAGACCGGTTGAACGCTTTAGATCTGTTGTTGTTAGCCTTGAAATTGATACCGGTTGCTCTAGCTGTGAATGATTTGGATTTGACGTCGCTGTTACCTGGACTTCATCCAGCTTGTTGACATTTGCTTCAAGTAAAATCTGGTTGAGCCCCGAACATGAAAGCGTTTTTGAAAAACTGTGATACCCGATATGCGAAAGGGTAATCTTAATAGAGTCACTACAGTCGACCGTGAACTCGCCTGATGTATTAGTGGACGTCGTTGCGATGTCGTTAACTTTTATATAGACATTTGATATCGGTGCTCCTGTTGAAGCATCCACCACTTTTCCCGTTGCGCGCGCCGTTTGGGCGATTGAACAAGTGCAAATGCCTAAACTCATTAATAGTAAAATTATTAATCTCATTATTTGGAATTATTTGATTGTAAAAAAATGGACAAACAGAATCCGCATCAGCTGAGGAGTGATGAGATACGTAGGTGTAAGATGGATGTTATGCGAATTGCGGTGGCGGACTTTCAGGCTCAAGGACCACGGGTGTATAAGAATTCTGTCCGTAGCGGAAAAATATCGGTTCTGATGCGTGATAGTCGTGGCACGGCTGTCGATGCGAAACAATAACCTCAAAGGACTTAATCAGCTTCGCTATTTTGCCTTTCATATTATTGCCGGAGTCATCGTGCATTTTTTGCTCGATAAGATTTTCCAGATCCTGGAACAAGATCCGTTCCTCTACGTCATTTACACAATAGAAATGGATTTCACCATTGGTGGTTACACTTCGCACAATGTCAAACATCGAATTACCGTGTCTGAATTCTTTGCCTTCCCGCACCCAATCAATGTTGTTAACGTCAGGCAACCTGAAGATGAAATGATGAAGCTTATCCTGAGCAATTCCGTTCTTGATCAACATCTTTACTTCCTGCCGAATGCGCGTTTGCCTGACCTTGAATACCACCAGAATGCCCGTGGTATTGAAGATCAAAACCGACGCGAGTATCATTGCAAGAATTCTCTTAATGATCATTTCGCAACGAAACAATAGATACTACCATGTGGATGACCATTACTGTCAAAGCAGAGGAGCGCGTACACTTCTTGAAGGATTTTAATTGGACGATTCAGAATTATATATTCTGATTCTCAGTTTTAAGTTTAATGCATTAAGCCGGCGGCTTGGGAAAGATTGGTGGATGGTGATTAGACGCAGAAAACTTTCCAGGAGTGATGAAGAATGACGAGAGAAATAGTTTGGCGGTTTTGCAGGTTTTGAAAACCATGTAGACGTCCGCATTCAAAAAAATCGATAGCCGGGTTTGTTCCACTCGGTAAATTTGCAAGTATGAGGCTGACCTCGTCGGAGCCCTCTTCTTCACCCTTACTCTCTTCAGGAAAATTTGAGCAGGGTAAAACGGGTTCTGACTTAATGGGAATGTTAAATGGCGAATGTGCTTTACTAACTTCAGTCGTGAAAAAGCGTGTTTGCTTATTAATTGAAATGGGCGAAAAGAAATGAGAAGATATTGTAGAAAGGACTGCAATGAAGCAACAATAGGTTAGGAGCCTCTGGGGCCAAAACTGACTGGAGCGATGGGGCAGCTGCAATTCCATTTATAATCAAAGTTATAAACATATTGAGAAAAGGAACTAAAATATCGGTAATTCTCGCTTTACCTTTTCGCAAAGACATTACGCGCTAGTCGACTAGAGCTACCCTTCAATACGTTCACCATCATTCATGTATTTGGCCTTCTAACTCGAAAAAAAGGTAGAGACTTCATATTTATATTTGAGTCTACCACGACAGACTTTAAATAACGAGCCGATAACACCTTTAATAGTACACGAAATTTATGCTTACCCGATTTTTTTGCATCTTTGTACCTGAAACGCCCCCTAAATGTTTCTTAAGGCACGATCGGTCAATTTTCTGGTAGTTCTGTTGATGTTCCTTCAAATTGTAGGAGCATCGGCGAATGCGCAGCCCACCAGCGGCGACCGTCAGCTCACCTTGCATGCGCAGAAGCCACCGTCTTCAATCATTGCATCGTTCCTTTTTGAAAAAACCGAGGAAGGAAGTGAAAAGACAGAAGAAGAGAAGGACCGTATGGCAAGAGTTGTTTTGATCGACTTTTCCAGAATTACTTTTTCTTTATCGCTTTTTCATTCTCCGCATGTTCAACTGGCAATTCCTACATTCCAGTATAATGTAAGACCACCGCTGCATCAGGTCAAATGCGTATTTCTGATTTGATTTCTTCATCCTGGCTTTGTAGCCAACACAACTCACGTCAAATCCGACGCTGGGTAATCATTTAATTTTTTTGCCTTAACCGGCAATAATTAATACGTCCAAATATGCTTCATCAATGATGAAGCGCAATGGCGTTCAAAATCAAAATCAAAAAAATGAAACAGGTGATCGTTGAGCTGTTCCCGGCCATAAGCATCGTTGCCATGCTGCTGATCAATATGAGAATATCCACCCGGCATGCTGCCGACGTTAAGCAGCGTGAGCGAACATCATGATTCATTACGATCGAAGTCCCCTAAGTACACAGAATATGAAATATATCTCCATTCTCATCTGCGCGGTATTGCTGTTAAACGCAAGCTGCCAACATGATGAACACGAAAAGCATGAAGAAAGAAGATTTATTGTGACGAGTCCCGTTGTAAAGGATACCTCCGTATATCGTGAATATGTTTGTCAGATCGGTTCCATTCAACACATTGAAGTCAGGGCGCTTGAGCGAGGCTATTTGCAACACATTTATGTAGACGAAGGTCAGTTGGTAAAGAAGGGACAGCTGATGTTCCAGATCATGCCAATGATCTACGAAGCAGAGATGCAGAAGGCGAAAGCGGAAGTTAATTTCGCTGAGATCGAATACACAAATACCAAAAGTCTTGCCGACAGCAACATTGTTTCACCGAATGAGCTTGCACTGGCAAACGCAAGACTTAGTAAAGCAAAAGCAGAGTTAGCCTTAGCGCAAGCCCATCTGGACTTCACACAAATACGTGCTCCGTTCGATGGGATCATGGACCGCTTCCATGTAAGGCTTGGCAGCCTCGTAGAGGAAGGAGAGCTTCTCACGACACTTTCTGATAACAGTAAAATGTGGGTATACTTCAATGTGCCAGAGTCGGAATATCTCGACTATATCACCACCATCCGATCGGAAAAGCCGCAGGAGGTGATTCTGCAAATGGCAAACAACGAAGTGTTCGAACAGAAGGGAGTGGTTGAAACGATTGAAGCTGATTTTAACAACGAGACGGGTAACATCGCATTTCGCTCAGTGTTTTCAAATCCGAAAAGAATATTGCGTCATGGTGAGACCGGTAACATACTGATGCCTGTCATGCTAAAAAATGCCTTGCTGATTCCACAAAAAGCAACATTTGAAATTCTCGACAAAAAGTTTGTATTCGTTGTCGATAAAGATAATGTAGTGAAGACAAGAGAGATCAGGACCGGTGCTGAGATACCGCACCTCTATGTTGTCACTGACGGCCTACAGGAAACCGATAAGATTCTTGTAGAGGGCTTGCGCAAGGTTAAGAACAATCAAAAGATTCAATTTGATTTTCACAGCCTGGCAATGATCATGACGGACATGACTGGCTTACATGCCGAATAATTAAACGAACAAAGCATGTTTAGCAAATTTATACAAAGGCCCGTCCTGGCTATATCGATATCGCTGGCGATCATCTTCCTGGGTATCCTGGCGATTTACACAAGACCTGTTTCGCAGTTTCCGGAGATCGCGCCACCGCGCGTAAACATTTTTATTGCGTATCCCGGCTCCAGTGCAGATGTACTGGTACAATCAACACTCATTCCGCTTGAGCGAGCAATCAATGGCGTGCAGGGAATGCAGTACATTATTTCCGATGCAACAAGTGCTGGAGAAGCTACCGTTCAAATTGTGTTTGAGCCTGGTACTGACCCGAACGCTGCCGTGGTAAACGTGAAGACACGCGTTGACCAGGTGATGAACAATCTTCCACCACTCGTTCAGCGCGAAGGTGTAATCATTTCGCCCATCCAGCCAAGCATGCTGATGTATGTGAACCTGTTTAGCACAGATAAAAATGCAGACGAGAAATTCCTGTACAACTATTCAAGCGTTCACATATTGCCCGAATTGCAACGCATCAGTGGGATGGGCCGCGCGCAAATCCTCGGTAGCCGTCAGTTCGCGATGCGCATCTGGTTAAAACCCGACAGAATGCGCGCATACAACATTTCAACGGAAGAAGTGATGGAGGCCATTGACGAGCAAAGCGTCATTGGAAGACCTGGCCGGTTGGGACAGGCGTCGGGCAAGACACCACAATCGCTCGAGTACGTTTTAACTTACAAGGGCAGATTCAATGAACCAGAAGAGTACGGCAACATCATTGTCAAAGCAAATCCCGAAGGTGAAATTCTTAAACTCAAGGACGTTGCAGAGGTTGAACTGGGAAGCGAATTCTTCGACATCTATTCCAACAAGGATGGGTACCCCTCAGCTTCTATCGTCCTAAAACAAAATTTCGGAAGCAATGCGAGCAAAGTTATTGAAGGCGTCAAGGAAAAACTGAAGGAACTCGAAGCGGACTTTCCTCCGGGAATGAAATACGAAATCAATTATGATGTTTCCAAGTTTGTGGATGCATCGATCGACAAAGTGATGCACACGCTCATTGAAGCATTCATTCTTGTTGCGCTTGTCGTATTCATTTTTCTGGGCGACTGGCGATCTACACTCATTCCAACCCTGGCGGTTCCGGTATCGCTGATCGGCGCATTCGCATTCATGCAGCTCTTTGGACTGACGATCAATCTTATTACACTGTTTGCGCTTGTGCTGGCGATTGGAATTGTCGTTGACAATGCCATTGTGGTTGTTGAAGCGGTTCACGCAAAAATGCACGATGAAAACCTTTCACCGTATAAGGCTACGGTAAAAGTTCTCGGTGAAATAAGCGGTGCCATCATTGCGATCACATTGATCATGACTGCCGTGTTTGTGCCTGTTTCGTTTATGACAGGACCGGTAGGGGTTTTTTACAGGCAGTTCGCGATTACCATGGGAAGTGCGATCGTGCTTTCGGGTGTTGTTGCGCTCACGCTCACGCCAGTGCTGTGTGCCATGATACTCAAGAACAATTATGGAAAACCAAAACGCCAGTCCCCGGTCGACAAGTTTATAGACTGGTTTAACAAAAGATTTGATTTTGTCACTGGTAAATATACGCGTCTGCTTACCCGCATTGTTAATCGCAGATCTGTCACGTACGGAACGTTTGTGCTGTTTGCGGTCGGAACTTTTCTGATGAATAATACGCTTCCGGCAGGATTTATTCCGAGCGAAGATCAGGGAATGATTTACGCGATCATTCAGATGCCCCCAGGAAGTACGTTGGAAAGAACAAACAACGTATCGAGAAAACTTCAGAAGATCGCAGAAGAAGTGGATGGTATTCAATCGGTGTCATCCCTGGCTGGTTATGAGATACTGACCGAAGGCCGCGGCTCCAACGCAGGTACATGTATAATCAATTTAAAAGATTGGTCGGAACGTAAGCATTCCGTAGGCGAGATCGTTGAAGAACTTGAGGAGAAGACACAGGATCTTGGCGCCATCGTTGAATATTTTGAACCGCCTGCCGTTCCCGGTTATGGTTCGTCTGATGGATTTTCCCTTCGTTTGTTAGACAAGGGCTCCACCACGGATTACCAGGAATTCGATAAAGTGAACTCGGAGTTCATGGAAGCCCTCAGAAAACGGAAAGAGCTCACTGGTTTGTTCACGTTCTTCGCGGCTAATTATACGCAGTATGAATTGATCATCGACAATGAGCTTGCCATGCAGAAAGGTGTCTCGATCGGCAAGGCAATGGAGAATCTGGATATCCTGATAGGTAGCACGTATGAGCAGGGTTTCACACGGTTCCGTACTTTCTACAAAGTTTATACGCAGGCAGCGCCAGAATACAGAAGGCTGCCATCTGATATCCTGAACCTCTTTATTAAAAATGATCGCGATGAAATGGTGCCTTATTCTTCGTTTATGAAAATGAAGAAGACACAGGGACCGAATGAAATCACCCGTTTCAATCTTTACAATTCATCTTCCATTCGCGGCATTCCTGCTTCAGGTTACACGAGTGGTGATGCGATTCATGCCATTCAGGAGGTTGCAGAGCAAACACTTCCAAGAGGATATGACATCGCTTGGGAAGGTTTGTCATACGACGAGGCGAGGAGGGGTAATGAGGCGTTGTACATTTTTATTGTTGTGTTGATTTTCGTTTACCTCGTGCTCGCCGCGCAGTATGAGAGTTTCATTATACCACTCGCGGTAATTTTATCACTTCCGGCCGGAGCCTTCGGTTCATTCTTATTACTCAAGGTCATGGGACTTGCCAACGACATATACGCGCAAATGGGCATGATCATGCTCGTGGGTTTGCTTGGCAAAAATGCGGTACTGATCGTAGAGTTCGCGGTGCAAAAACATCAGCAGGGCGCAAGTATCATCGATGCAGCGATTGAAGGAGCACGTGTTCGTTTCAGACCGATCCTGATGACGTCTTTCGCTTTCATCGCCGGCCTGATTCCACTGGTGATTGCAACCGGACCCGGCGCAATAGGAAACAGAACGATCGGTTCTTCATCGCTCGGCGGCATGTTACTTGGAACTTTATTCGGCGTAATTGTTGTCCCGGGACTCTATTTCATTTTTGGAACCATCGCGTCTAACAAGAAGCTTATCCGCGATGAAGATGAAAATCCTTTAAGTGAACAAATGGTTGAAGATGCCGCCGAAGCTTCGATGGTAAAGCGTCTTCTTAAAAAAATGCGAATTACAAATGGTACGAAAGATAATATATAATAACCTCCGGTCAGTTTTCCTGTTGTTGATGCTGGCAGGTTGTAAGATGCTTCAGGCCCCAATCAAGACCGAAAGCAAAGTGGTGCCAGAGCGTTTTAGAAATGCGACCGACTCGGTGGGCATGACGCAAATTAACTGGAAGGAGTATTTCTCCGATCAAAATCTGGTTGCGCTCATCGACAGCGCATTGAAAAAAAATCAGGAGCTGAACATTACCCTTCAGGAAATTGAAATTCTGAAAAATGAAGTAAGGGTCAGAAAAGGAGAGTATCTGCCTTTTGTAGATATCGGGGTTGCATCTGGCGTTGAAAAGGAAGGAAGATATACGCGTCATGGAGCAGTGGATGAAAACGGTGAGATTCTTCCGGGTAAACGATTCCCGGAACCATTACCGAACTATGAGATTGCTGCGCTTGCATCATGGGAGGTTGATATCTGGAAGAAATTGAGGAACGCGAAAAAAGCTGCCGCACTGCGTTATCTCGCAGGCAACGAGGGGAAAAATTTTCTTGTAACGAACCTCATCGCAGAAATCGCCGGTTCATATTATGAGCTGATGGCCCTCGACAATCAGCTGGATATAATCGAGCAAAATATTCAGATACAAACCGGAGCGCTCGACGTTGTTAAGCAACAGAAGACTGCTGCGAAGCTGACGCAGCTTGCCGTAAATCGGTTTGAAGCGCAATTGCTCAACACGACTAATCTTCAATACGAAATTCGGCAAAGGATAATTGAAACTGAAAACAGGCTCAGCTTTTTGACGGGAAGTTTTCCGGGCGGCATACCAAGAAGCTCAATTGCTTTTAATGACATCGTATTTGACTCCGTTAACGTAGGGATCCCATCGCAGCTTCTGGCAAATCGCCCCGACATCCGTGAGGCAGAGCTCCAGCTTGCAGCATCCGGGCTTGACGTGAAAGTTGCGCGTGCTAATTTCTATCCTGCAATGAGAATTGTTGGCGGTGTTGGATTTCAGGCCTTCAATCTTTCATACCTGATCGGCCCGGAATCGCTCCTGCTTAACCTCGCCGCTGATTTAGTCGCACCGCTGGTTAACAGAAATGCCATCAAGGCCGAGTATAACAGTGCCTCTGCACGACAGACGCAGGCCGTATACGATTATGAGCGAACGATATTAAACGCTTATGTCGATGTCGTTAATCAACTGTCATATGTGCAGAATTTTGAAAAGAGTTATGAGACAAAATCCAAAGAGGTTGAGATCCTCATGGAGTCAGTCGTTATCTCGAATAGCCTGTTCAGATCTGCAAGAGCAGATTACCTGGAAGTTTTGCTAACGCAGCGTGAAGCATTGGAGTCGAAGATGGAACTTGTCGAGATCAAGCAGAAGCAGCTGAATGCGAAAGTGAATATCTATCGGGCGCTGGGCGGCGGTTGGAAATAAACATTGCTGACACGAAGGGCATTGACTGAAACGATGCCCTTCATTTGTGTTCCACTAACCTTGAACTTTAAACTTTTAACCTTAAACGATTTTCATTCTTATGGCCAGGATTATTCGACCAACTTACCCGGTAGAATTCAGTATCGGTTTTCTTCTCCTGATATTTCTATTGTCGGCATTCGTATCGTTCGAAATTTTCGATGCGAGGTGGCAATCGATCATGGAAGGAGAGGGACCTATCGTCGGGATGGTACTCTCGGGAGTTGCGATCGTTATCATGGCACTCATCCTGTGGGAGGAATTTCTATTCCCCGTCCGGATCAAACCAACAGAGCATGAAGTCGTGTTCAGAAATCACTTCACGAAATTAAAAACCCAAATTGTGATCTATTGTATGATACCAGCGATCGTCGTTTTTATTTATGTGAATTATGAGGTTAGTCCGCTCGCGTTCTTTATCTGGGCGGCAATCTGCACTGTTGCGCCAGTAGCAGGCAAACTCAGTTCAGGTATCAGGAACTACAATGATTTCCTGAAGCTAACCAACGACAGTATCGAATATAAGAACAATGAAAAAGGAGGGGTGTTACAGATAAGCCAGGTTCACGAAATTTTGACGATCAAAGACGAAGCCAACGTGCTTCATAAAATTAAAGTGCGCATGAAAAACGACAGCGAGGTGATCATCGATCTCGATGAAATGGAGTTAGAAGCATACTATCAAACCATCGATGGATTTATTGCGGGGCATTACAGCAGCCTGGTGAGAGCCGGATCACTTCTGAAATATTAATTTTCAGCAAGGGCGAGACGGTATTTTGATATTCAGAAGCCGGCAGGCATCTACACGCCTTATTTGATTCTAGTGCGCTTTGAGAGTCAAAAGGGTTGAGTTACCTGCATAGCACAGGACGTTCAACGCATGGTCTACTGTAACGACCAGTGAAAGAACTTCGGCAACGCGTCGGAGGCATTTATCTGATCGGTGATTGATGGATAGTCTAGCCAGCCTTCGAGCCAAAGTCTTTCGGATGACACTGGAACATTTCATTAAACGACTTGTAAAAATACGATCGGCTGTTGAACCCTGTTTGATCAATCACTTCGGATACGCTCATGCTGGATGACCGAAGCAGGTCTGCAGCTTTCTTTAAACGATATTGTTTGATCAGCCCGTGCGGTGTAAGGTTGGTAAGGGCTTTGACCTTCTTATACAGTGATGCTTTACTTAATCCCACTTCCCTGGCGATGTCGTCAGCGGTGAATTCCGTGTTACTGAGATGCTCCAGGATGCATTGTGTTATTTTGTTGAAGAACTGATCTTCTTTTTCACCCATGCCTGTAGAAATGTCGTCGAGTTCAACTGTTGCAAGGTTAGCAAATCGCTTGCGTGCCTGTTCTCGGTTTTCGATCAGCTTTTCAATCCTTGTAAACAAATGCTCCGGGTGGAACGGCTTGGGAATGTAGCTATCCGCACCTACCTGTAAGCCTACGATGCGATCTTCGATCTCAGCCTTTGCCGTAAGCAGGATGACCGGTATGTGGCTGGTCTGAATGTTATTTTTGATTTTGCCGCAAAGAGTCAGTCCATCCATTTCCGGCATGACGATGTCGCTGATAACGAGATCAACTTTTTCTTCTTCGAGAATTGCCAATGCTTTTTCGCCGCTGGAGGCCGACATGGTCCTGTACTTATCCGCAAGAATATTTCTCAACAGGATTACGATCTGCTCGTTGTCATCAACAATGAGAATGTTATTGACAAGATTTTTTTGCAGGGATGGTTCCAGCGCAACCACACCGTCGGCATCGAAGCTTCTGTTGAATTCCTGCGATACTTTTTCTTCGAGATTGGTCGGGTGAAGCAACACCAGGTTGTTGCTATCATGCAATGTCAGGTCGTACTCCGCCTGGGCAATCGGGATCTCAACAAAGAATACTGTTCCCTTTCCCTTTACACTTTCAATCTCAATGTTGCCACGATGCATCTGAACGAGACTTTTCGTCAGCGATAATCCGATACCGGTGCTGGTGTCATGCACCATCGCCTCTCGCTGCGGATTATTATAGAATACTTCGAAGATCTGTGCCTGTTTTTCTTTCTCAATTCCGATCCCTGAATCGCGGATCGTGTATATCGCTTTTCCATCCAGGATGCCAAGCAGAACATCAACGGTTCCACCCTTCACATTATATTTAATTCCGTTGGAGATCAGGTTGATCAGTACCTTCTCGAGCTTGCGCTTATCAACCCAGCCGACGATCGTGTCGGCTTGCGGAATAAATTCGAGATGCACTTCGTGATCGGCAGCATGCTGCGCGAACGTATCAACGATCGCCTGTGTAAAGGAAACCAGTTCGGTTTCGGAAACTTTCAGATTTTCTTTGCCGCTTTCAATCTTCCGGAACTGCAACAGCTCGTCGATGAGTTTTTGCATCCGGATTGAGTTGCTGTAGATTGTTCGCAATTGATTTTTTTCCCACAAAGCCGTTGTCTTCTTGATCAGCGTAGAAACAGGCCCGAGAATCAATGTAAGTGGCGTACGGAATTCATGTGCCACGTTCGTGAAAAACCGGAGCTTGTGATCGTTAAGCTCAGCCATCTGCTGCATTTTAAATGCATTGATCGCCGCCGCGCGTTTTGTTCTTGCCCTGTCGCGGATGTATAGGATGATGCCGATTTGAATGCCAATAAATGCAACGGTATAGAATAAATATGCCCATGTGGTTTGCCAGAAGGGTGGATTCACAATGATGCGCATCCGCTTCGGTGACGGGTTCCACACACCGTTCTTCTTGTAGTTGATCTGGAGCGTGTATTCGCCGGTAGGAATATTCGTGAGGTTAACGACATTTTGAGAACCGATGTGATTCCAGTCTTTGTCGAAATTCTCCAGATAATACGCATACTCCGTCCGTTGCTTATTCCAGTAGTCGAGCGTGGTGAAGTGAAAGCTGATGAAGTTCTGGTCGTATGCAAGTTCAATTTCCGGCGTCACGTCAACGTGTTGTGCCAGAATATTACTGGAGTCTGAAGGCGTAATGATAATGTTATGCACCTGAAATTGCGAAACTGCCAGCCTTGGGAAATAAACAGTTGTGTCAATCTGGTCAGGATAAACCACGTCGAGCCCGTTGATGCCGCCAAAGTATAATTTGTTCTCATTTTCTGATTTGAATGATGCACCGTCAGTGAACTCGTTATTCTGAAGCCCGTCGTTGGAGTCAAAGGTTTTGAAAGAGATTTTGCGCGGGTCAAACAGTACCAGTCCATTATTGGTCGACAGCCACATCATACCGTCATTATCTTCCAGCATGCCGTGGATCGTATTATTCGTCAGTCCGTCATATTCGGTGTAATGAGTTGTCTGGTAGCTGGGCCGTTGCAGCGTCACTTTGTTCAATCCACCACTTGTCCCGAGCCATAGCGCATCGCGTCCCACATACATGCTGAGGATGTCGTCGTTGCTGAGACGCTTTCGATTTGTTGTCCCGGTATAAAGATGCTCCTCCACCTGATGCGTAATGGTGTTGTAACGGTACGCACCCGCGCCCCTGGTTCCAAACCATAAGATGTTCGGCATTTCTTCAACGATGGCATATACAACGTTGCTGTTGATGGCATGTTTGTCCTGCGTTTGTGAATAAGTGATCTGGTGGTAGGTGTCGAGCCTGTACTGGTCATTTACTTTCGAGACTTTCAGTTGGATGACACCATAGCCGCTTGTTCCCAGCCAGATGTTTCCATAAACGTCGACGCAAACATCGTACACATGCCCAAAGCTGACGTCGGTTTTATTAGCAAAATCCCTGGGGAAATGAAGGATACGGTTGGTTCCCGCTTCGAGCATGTCAATTCCTTCGCCATCGGTTCCCAGCCATATATTGCCCGACTTATCTTTTCCAATCGATAGTACTGTGCTATTGCTAAGCCCGTCCGGCACATTGATTACTTTTCGGGTTTTTCGATCATGGCTGATGATGTTCAATCCTCCGCTGCGTGTGCCCACGTAAAGTGTGCCGTTTTTTCCTTCGTAGACTGATCGAACGATACTGTTAGAAATGGTTGCCCCGTTCTCACCAGACGTGATGGTGCGAAATGGTTTGGGCTTTGTAAGGAATTTGAAAACACCATCGCCATCTGTGCCAACCCACAGAATATCCTGGTCAGTCTCTGTCATTGAAAGAATCTTGCGTTGTGATCGCGCGAACTCCGGGAAGTATTCAACCATGTTCTTAATCGCGATAGCATTTTCGTTGAAATCGAGTCTGTAGATATCGCCCGTTTCGGTTCCGATCCAAAGCGCATCCTGTTCTTTGTTAGCACTAATGGTTGAAACTGCACTCTTATTAAGCAGAAGAACTTTCGGCGCAACGTCGAGATTCGCCAGGTTAAAAATAGTAATGCTTGCGGAACGCGCCGGAGCGACGACAAGGTATGTCGTTCCGTGTGAATGAAAAAAGTAATGTGATCTTGCCCCGGATTCGTCGGTGACACTTTTTCTGAAAACAGTCTTCCCATTGATGACGGTTGCGAGTTCACCGCTGCTGTGCAGGAGATATACCATCTCACCTGCTGTGGCCATGCCGGAAACAGACGCAAGCCAGTCAGGCGAAAGCCCTGCAATGTTCACATTTTGAAATGTGCCGTCCGCCGCATTGTACCTGCTGATCCCTTTGCCGATAACATTCACCCAAACGAGCGAATCGGGGCCGAGGGCTACGCGTGTGTTATATTCCTGGAACGGCAGACCTTCGAGATCCGTGAAATACGTTTTGAATGTGTCGTGGTTGTAATCATAAAGATTAATTCCTTTATGTGTCACCACCCAGAGGTTACCGAGCCTGTCCTCGATTATGTTTCTGATAACGTTGTTACTGATGCGCCCATCCAGCAAGGGATCGGGCTTATAGATCTTCAGCGTTGTACCGTCGTATCGGTTTAGTCCGTCCCAGGTGCCAAACCACACGTATTGGCGTCGATCCATATAAATGGAGTTGATCGCGCTGTTCGACAATCCTTCGCTTTTGCTGATGTGATGATAGGGCCACGGTGAGGCATCGTTCGAAAACGCAGACAGAAAGACGGAAAAGATCACTGAAAGCATAAGCCGGGCACTTCAACGTTTGCATAACAAACGTAATCATTCTCATTTTCTGATGCCTGCGAAAGATGTCCTCTCTATTAGTTTTCTGTCCTCAGGGTTCTTTTTTGCAGGAAATAGCGAATCCGGTGTACGGAATAACGAACCCGTCGGACGCAATTTCTTTGGTGTAAGCGCATCTTTGCAAACGTTTACTGTTTTGCAGAAGATGTATTTAACCAAATAATATAGGGATGGACATTCTTGAGAGATTTGCAGCGAACCCAATACTACGGCCAACCGACCTGAAGCCGAGCATGCCGGGGATGCAAATCGAATGTCTGCTCAATCCCGGTGTTTTTGAATTCGAAAACAAGGTATGGCTGCTTCTCCGCGTCGCGGAAAACCCAAAGCAGGAGGAGGGAAAAGTAAGTTTCCCCATTTATAACGAATCGGGCAAGATTGAAATTCGCACTTTCAGCAAGAACGATCCGGACCTTAACTTTTCCGATCCCCGCGTAATCTCTTACAAAGGAAAGGAATATCTGACAACATTGTCGCATCTGCGACTGGTGAACAGTAGCGACGGCGTTACTTTTTCGCAACCCGACGGATACCCGCCAATCTTCGGGGAAGGCAAATATGAAACGTACGGCGTTGAGGATTGCCGTGTTACAAAACTCGATGGGAAGTTTCACCTGACATTCACCGCAGTGTCATCGCTCGGTGTGGGTGTAGGGCACATCTCCACAACCAACTGGAAAAAATTTGATCGCACCGGCCTGATCTTCGGCCCGCATAACAAGGACTGTGCAATTTTCGACGAAAAGATCAACGGGAAGTATTACGCATTACACCGTCCGAGCAGTCCGCAGCTGGGAGGCAACTACATCTGGATCGCCGAGTCTCCCGATCTCATTCACTGGGGAAAACATCAATGCATTGCCACCTCAAGAAAAGGAATGTGGGACAGCGCAAGGGTAGGAGCAGGTGCTGCACCAATCAGGACTTCAGAAGGATGGCTTGAGATCTATCACGGTGCGGATGAGAACCACCGCTATTGTCTCGGCGCGTTGTTGCTGGACCTGAATGATCCGTCAAAAGTAATCGCTCGAAGCAATGAGCCCATTGCAGAACCGACAGCATCTTATGAACTGACCGGCTTTTTCGGTAATGTGATTTTCACAAACGGTCACCTTGTGAAAGGCGATTCGGTAACAATATATTATGGCGCGAGCGACGAAGTGATCTGCGGCGCTGAAGTTTCGATATCCCGGATCCTGAAAACCCTCAAATGATATGGGAAAAACTACGAATGATATGGCGGATGGAATGGTGGACGACAAGAATCTTGCGGTTACAACACCGGCTGGCAACAGGTTGAGCCTCGCTTCCTTTCTGAAAAAACCCGCGAAGGAATACCAGTTTTTCCTCGGGATGCCTGCAGATATGCGCGTGTTGCTGATGACCAACATGATCTATGCGTTCGTACTTCCTGTAATTGAAATTTTTGTTGGTGCATACATCATGCGCAGCTCCAATGATCCAAAGATTGTGGCGTTGTATCAACTTACCGTGTACGCCGGGATTCCGATCACCTTCCTTGTAAATGGTTTTCTGCTCAGCAAGATCAAAGTTTCACATCTATATAGTTTTGGCATGTTGCTGAGTGGTTTGTCGATGCTGGTCATGATGTCACTCGATAACCTTTCGTTTGCTGGTGTTGGCATCGCTGGCATTTTGATGGGATGCTCATTCGGATTCTTCTGGGCGAACCGTGATTTCCTTGCCCTTGCAACGACCAACGATCAGAACCGGAATTATTACTACGGACTGGAGACATTTTTTTACACGAACACATTTATTATCGTTCCGTTTTTTGTAGGCGCGTTTATCGGCAACACAGAAAGTAAAAACTGGTTCGACGGAAATACCGCCCGCGCGTATCAGATCGTAACGATTGTGGTGTTCGTACTCACGATCATTTCGAGCCTCGTTGTACAAAAGGGACATTTTACAAACCCGAAACAAAAAGCTTTTGTCTTCTTCAAGTTCCATAAGCTCTGGAATAAAATGCTCGTGCTGGCAGGGCTGAAAGGACTTGCGCAGGGATATCTTGTAACTGCGCCTGCAATACTCATCATGCGTTTGGTTGGTAATGAAGGATCGCTCGGAACGGTACAGGCTATTAGCGGTATCGTTACGGCGGTCATGCTCTACCTCCTTGGCAGATTTACCGGTCCGAAACACAGAATTACAATACTGACTGTGGGCCTGATCATCTTTTTTGTAGGAACGTTAACGAATGGGCTACTGTTCTCTGCCACGGGAGTAATTGTGTTTGTCTTGTGCAAGGTGCTCTTTCAGCCGTTGCACGACATTGCGTATTTCCCGATCCAGATGCGCGTCATAGATGTCGTTTCAAAAATCGAGAACCGGAACGAGTACGCCTATATCTTCAATCATGAGTTCGGTCTTTTTATAGGGCGTTTGTTCGGGCTTGGGCTGTTCATTCTGCTCGCTAATTACGTGTCGGAAGATTTTGCACTCAAATATTCATTGATCACGATCGCTGTTCTTCAACTGGCGTCTGTGCCAATGGCGAAACATATTGTTAACGAATCAAAAAAACTGGAAGGATGAAAATTGGGTTGATTTTATTATTCACATGTGTACTCGTCATGTCGTGTGGCAAAGAGGAACCATCAAGGCAGATCCCGATTGCCCGCATTGATCTGATGCCCGATCAGCCTCAGCCATACAAGTTGCTGGATTGGTACGAGAAGGCGCAAAATTTTGATCAGTATGCTTTCAGCCATAATTCTACTGGTGAATTCACGCCGTTCATTTGGCTCGACAGCAGCAAAAGGAATTTCCCACAGACAACGTTTGGGCTATTTACGGTTATCGGAGATGTAAGACAGGGGAAAGATGGAAACAAGGAATTCCATGAAGCCCTTAATTCAATGGGGGCTATTCTCGGCGCCGGACTGGTTGGTATCGACAAAACAAACCAGGATGGTTTCAATTATGTGCAGATGCTTCAGAACTATTTCAACCGTGATAACGGGTGGAATATCATGATGAACAACACGAACCCGGAAGTGGCGATGCTTGGCGGTGGCTACGGCCGCGACTGGTGGTATGATGTGTTCCCGAACGTGCTTTACTACGGCATCTGCGATCTCTTTCCGAATGTTGCCAAGGCCGACAGTCTTCAACGAATTATCGCCGAGCAATTTTACAAAGCCGACTCGGTGCTTAATGGAAATTACGATTACTCTTATTTCGATTATGCAGCCATGAAGGGCATGCGCAATAACATTCCTTATCAGCAGGACGCGGCAGCTGGTCACGCGTACGTACTTTATTGCGCTTATAAAAAATTTGGAGACCCACGCTATCTGAAAGGGGCAAAGTCGTCGATGGATGCGTTGATGAGCCAGAAAGAAAGCAGGTTCTACGAAATATTCATGCCTTTCGCTGCGTATACTGCTGCGTGTCTGAATGCAGAAGCGGGAACAAACTATGATGTAACAAAA
>DASPJN010000239.1:0-9077 GCA_035628595.1 Chryseosolibacter sp. | reverse complement strand
CTTGGTATAATTCCGGAATCCATCTGCGGCAGGCTCGAGGATACTGAATGATTCAATATCGGTTTGTTCCTGCGATGCGTCCGTACGTCCCGGGGTAAACGGAACGGTTACATTTTGTCCTCCATTCTTCGCGGCCTTCTCGACACCTGCGCATCCCGCCAGCACAATCAGGTCAGCGAGTGAAACGAGCTTGCCATCCGTACGACCGTAGTTGAACTCATGCTGAATGTTTTGAAGCACGTTCAACACTTTCGTTAGCTGAGTCGGTTGATTGACTTCCCAGTTCCGTTGCGGTAAAAGGCGTATGCGGGCACCGTTGGCGCCGCCGCGTTTATCGGAGCCACGGAAGGTTGAGGCCGAGGCCCACGCCGTCGAGACGAGTTCCGATACGGTTAGCTCCGATGCAAGGATCTTGCCCTTTAAGTCAGCGATATCTTTTTCATCGACGAGCTTGTGTGTGACAGCTGGAACCGGGTCTTGCCACAAGAGATCTTCCTGCGGAACTTCTGGTCCCAGGTAACGCGCACGCGGGCCCATGTCGCGATGGGTGAGCTTAAACCATGCGCGGGCAAACGCATCTGCGAATGCATCAGGATCTTCGAGAAAACGTTTCGATACTTTTTCATATTCCGGGTCGAATCGTAATGACAGGTCAGTTGTCAGCATTGTTGGCGCGTGACGTTTCGATTTATCATGCGCATCTGGTACTGTACCCGCACCATCATTGTTTTTCGGTTTCCATTGGTGTGCGCCCGCCGGACTTTTCGTTAGTTCCCATTCAAACCCAAACAGGTTTTCGAAGAAGTTGTTACTCCACTTCGTCGGCGTTGTTGTCCACGCACCTTCAAGTCCGCTTGTAATGGTGTCCGCACCATGTCCTTTACCGAATGTATTTTTCCAGCCGAGACTTTGCGCTTCAATCTCCGATGCCGCTGGTTCCTTGCCAACGTATTTTCCCGGATCGGCGGCGCCGTGTGTTTTACCAAAGGAGTGACCGCCTGCTATCAGCGCAACGGTTTCTTCATCGTTCATCGCCATCCGTCCAAAAGTTTCGCGAATGTCGCGCGCGGCTGCAAGTGGATCTGGTTTTCCATTCGGACCTTCAGGATTTACGTAGATCAGTCCCATCTGCACGGCCGCAAGCGGATTCTCAAGCTCGCGATCACCGCTATAGCGTTTGTCCTCGAGCCATTTTCCTTCCGATCCCCAGTACACATCTTCCTGCGGCTCCCATACATCCTCACGCCCCCCACCAAATCCAAACGTCTTGAAGCCCATAGATTCTAGCGCGCAGTTTCCTGCCAGCATCATGAGATCGGCCCATGAGATTTTCCTTCCGTACTTCTGTTTGATTGGCCAAAGGAGCAAACGTGCTTTGTCGAGGTTTGCGTTATCAGGCCAACTATTAAGCGGTGCGAAACGTTGTTGGCCTGCGCCTGCACCACCGCGGCCATCCTGAATGCGATATGTTCCGGCACTGTGCCATGCCATCCTGATAAAGAAAGGGCCGTAATGTCCATAGTCTGCTGGCCACCAATCCTGCGAGGTGGTCATCAGGTTAAAGATATCTTTCTTCACAGCCTTCAAATCGAGTGACTTGAACTCTTTCGCATAATCGAAAGTTTCATCCATCGGGTCAGATAGTCTTGAGTGTTGCCGCAGGATATTCAACTTCAATTGATTTGGCCACCAGTCCCTGTTGCGTGTACCACTTCCTGCAGTTTGCTTAAGGGCCCCGCCACTGAACGGGCATTTCGCTTCGCTCTCATTAACATTGTAAACTCTTTTGGTTGTTGGTGTTGTGTTGTCCATGGTTTAGATGCGTTTGTACTCGAATTATAAACTTAAGATCGGCTTTAACAATGCATCGATCAAATCAATTGTCTTTATGAGAATATAGCCTGTGTCTATGAGTGGGACAGGTCTGTAATGACGAACGCCCCCTCCGGGAGGTGATGGGCAAGCCGCGTACCATCATCAGCACGATTCTCAATCAATATCCATATAATTTGTTGATTGCCAGTTTCGTGATCGTGTAAATTACCTGGGTCGAAGCCAAAATAGTAAAACCTCGAATCCGGTTAGTAATTACAGAGTCCGTACGACGCGCACTCGTGATAAACATAAAATGTTTATACGTGAAATATTGACAAAAAATGCCGAAATTGATACTGATCATGGTCCTAAATGTGCCGGACCGATGGCGGTGAACCTATCGCACTCGCATATAATTTTGCGGAATACCGTTGGCGCTCGTACTAAAGAATTGAAGACGATAAAAACATACTGGCTTTTCACCGCATTTTTCCTGTATGCAGTAAATGGTTTTGCGCAGTCCTCCGACTCTTTGTACCAGACGGCCCTCAACTATCAACAGGCTGAAGATTACGCCAAAGCTCTTGCCTATCACAAAGAAGCCCTTAGCCTGACCGGCGCGAAAGACACTGCAAATGCGCTGCGAGCGCTGCGGAATATTGCGCTGTGTTACCATGAACTGGGTGATCTGGATAACGAAATTCAAAGTCAGCAGGCGATCCTTGACGTGTCCAGAAAATTAGCCGATAAAGCTGATCTTGAAAAATGCATGCTCCAATTGTCGGCATTGTATCTCAAGAAAAAGGATTTTAAGAAAGCCATTGATATCAACAATGAGCTGTTGGGCCTGGCACTCACTGTGAATGATCCAACCACTGAGACGCAGGTGTATAATAACCTCGGTTATCTGTACTATTTGGATGGCAACATTTCCCTTTCCTCCCACTATCTGAATAAGAGCTATGAGAATATTTCGAAGAAGAGTATCCTGATCAAGGACGACGACAAGGCCAAAATCCTGATCAATCTTGGTGTTGCATCCATCAACATGAACCTGCTCGACAATGCTGAAAAGTATTTCAATGAAGCCTATCAGATAAGAAAGAAACAAAACGACAAGGTGAAGATTGCTGAGGCCTTAAATTTTCTCGCAACATATGATTACATGCGCGGGTATCTGAAAGACGCCATTAACAAAGCTGAGGAGTCTTTAGGTGTGTTGGCCGGGGCAACCCCGTCTGATTTTCAGACAAAAATTCTGGGTGATACTTACAAGATGATGTGTGAGCTTATGCTTGCGAAAAAGGATATCACGCAGTTCAGAAAGTACAACACGCTCCTGATGACCCTGCAGGAAGAGGTGGTGGCACGCGAAAAGCGACGCAATAATATGCTGTTGCAATTTCAGCTCGAATCGGAACGCACTAAAAATGAGATCCAATATCTGCGGATGCAGGAAGAGAGACAGGAGCTACTGCTTTCACAGGCTGTTCTCGAAAAGGAGAAGAATGAAAATGAGCTTTTATTGAAAACGAATGAGTTGATCATGTTGAAAAACGACCGCGACCTTCGCGATCAAAGGCTGAAAAACTCTGAGCTGGAAAAAAGCCAGATCAATCAACGCGTAGAGCTTCTGAAACATGCACTCGAAACTGCGGAGCAGAGACAAAAGATTCAGGAACAGGAAGTGCAGCTTGCGAAACGTAAGCAGGAGATTGCCGCATTGAATAAGGAGCATGAACAAAGCCGGAAAAACAGAATCTACAACTCTGCCATTATCGCCTTACTTGGCGTGTTACTGATCATCGCACTGCAGTTGCATCGAATCAGAAGTAGGAAAAACAAGCTACTTTCCGAGCAGAACGACACGATCAAACGTATGAACCAGGAGATGCTGCTTCAGAACGAGGAACTCACGTCAATGAACGAGCGATTGGCAGAGCACACACTGGAACTGAGTGACCAGCATGTCAGAATGATCGAAGCGCAGAACACGATCAGCGAGCAGAATAAAAAGCTACTGTCCTACAACAGGAATCTTGAAGACCAGGTGCTCGAACGCACACACGAGATCCGGAAAACGAATACGCAACTGATGGAATACGCGGACCGGCTCGAGAATTTTGCTTTCGCGCTTTCACATAACCTGCGTGCGCCGATTGCGCGGTTACTGGGACTCGTTAATATCATGAATCAAGCTGCTTCTCCGGACGAGACAAAGTTTATCACAACCAAGATATACGAATCTGCCTATCAGCTTGACGATGTGATAAGAGACCTCAGCATCATTCTTGAGCAAAACGCAACACACAATCTTTCTGAAGTTGTAAACCTTAATGACGTTTTCAATAAATCGCGATTGATGCTCCAGGATGAGATCAATGCGACGGAAGCTGAAATCGTTGCAAACTTCCAGGTACGGGAGGTAATAGCAATCCATGCTTTCCTGGAAAGTATTTTCTATAACCTTCTTAGTAATGGTATTAAGTACAGAGCCGGAGACAAGCAGTGTCGCATCGAGGTCACGTCAATAAAACATGAAGATCATGTAGAGATCGTCGTACGCGATAACGGAATCGGTATTGACCTCAAGCAGTTCGGTGACAAGATGTTTGGGCTTTACAAACGATTCAATATTCACACCGAAGGAAAGGGGCTTGGGCTTTTCCTTGTAAAATCTCATGTTGAAGCCATGGATGGCATCATCGCCGTTGATAGTCAGGTAGGGGAAGGAACAAGCTTTAGGATCAGACTGAAGCATCAGGAGATCGCTGAAGACCAATCAGAGATTACAAGAATTTCATTCAGCTCGGATCAGCAAGTGAAAGCCAGGCGAGCATCTTCGCTATGATTGTTTAATAGCTGCTTGGTGTAATACCCATGTGCTAAAAAACAGTTCTTTCCACAAAAGATTGTGACACAGTGCGTATTTTCGATAAAAGCAAAAAAATGAAAAGAGGCTTTGCGCTACTGGTGCTGTTGGGTTGTTATCCACTGCTTGCGCAGAGCATTCAGCAGGATAGCCTTCGGAACACATTGACACAAACGTCAATGGACACTTCGCAGGTAGAGTCTTACCTCAAGCGTGCGTCAGAACTACGAAGGATCAATTTCGATAGCATGTATTTCTTCGGCGCGGAAGCACTTCGGCTGTCACAAGCATTGCATTACAAAAAGGGAGAAGCTGCGGCAAATCTGCTGATGGGGATCAGCCAACTCAGACGAGGTGAGCTTCAGGACGCGATGGCCCTTTGCCAGCGGGCGCATTTACTTTCACTGGAAGCGAAACAGCCTGAAACCGAAGCTGAAGCATTAAATCACATTGGACTTAATTACAACTACCAGGGTAATTATCCGGAGGCAATGGAGTATTATCTGCAAGCGTTATCGTTATCTGAATCAATTGGAAAAAAATCCATCACCGCAGCTATTGTAACGAATATCGGTGGGATCTACTACAACCTTAAAGACTATAATCGCGCACTCGACTACTGGAAACAGAGCCTGAGCATATATCAACAACTTGGGGACAAACTTACAGCAGCAACGTCCATGAGTAATATTGGCCTGGCCTATACCGATAAGGGCGACTATCAGATGGCTATCAAATATTATTTCCAGTCGTTGCGTACGCTCGATGAGGATGCCGTATGTCCGCGGATATATCCGCTGGAAAACATTGGTATCACCTACTTTAAGATGAGCAAGCTTGACAGTGCCGCGTTCTACTTTAAACAAGCACTGCAGGGTGCTGAACATTGCAATAATCCCGTTGTTGAGATCGGTATTCTAACCGGGCTTGCAGATGTAAGCAAGGCGAGAAAACAATTGGTGGAAGCAACTCAACATCTGGAGCGCGCATTTATGATTGGCAACGACGCCGGACTGAAACGCGAGACGAGTATTGTTGCGCGATCACTTTCAGAGCTTTACGAGAAGCGCGGAAAAACCGATCAGGCTTACGCGATCTTTAAAACCTATCATGCTTTGTGGGATTCCATTTACAATAGCGAAAATGCAAAAGCGCTTGGACGCATGGAAGCCAGGTATGAATATGATTCCGCAAAGAAGGAACAGGAGATCGCACGGCGTATTGAGAACGTTGAGAGGGAAAAGATACTGGCGCGTGAAAAATGGGTGCGCAATACATTTATTGGTGGGTTCGTGATCATGTTGTTTGTTGCGGGCATGATCTACCGGAATTTTCAGCGAAAGAAAATCTCCAATCTGCGGTTAGAGGTACTGAACCGCGAAATTAAAGCACAACAGGCAGCACTGATATTACAATCGGAGCAGCTAAGCCAGCTCAATGAGTCCCTGCGCGAGTTGAATACCGATCTCGAAAAGAAGGTCGCCGAGCGCACGCGTCAGCTGATTGACAAAAACACAGAGCTGCAAAATAAGAACCTCAAACTCGCGGAATATGCGTTTATCAACGCCCACAAGCTTCGCGCGCCTGTCGCCACAATTTTAGGACTCGCAAAACTTTATTCAATGGATCCGGAGGAACGTGATGACATCGTTGAAAAGATCAGGCACTCGACTGAAGAGTTGAACGAGATCGTCAAAGAGATCCGTGTCACACTCGAAACGGAAAATCGCCGTACGTTTTGAACGACGTTTCATTTTGTCTACGCCACGTTATCGGTGAAACACGGCGGATGAAATAATCTTTTTATTCTCAACTTCGAACATTTCACCGACGTAGAGGTCTTCCTCGCCCTGCACGTGGCGCACATATTCCATGAAAACACGGTTTTGATAAGGCGTTAATCGCACCAGCTCATATTTTAAAGTTGGCAGTCTTTCAAACGCGTCCTGCCACCAGATGCGCATGGCATCCTTGCCTTTGATTAACCCATTCGTTTCCGGTTGGCGGATCTTCAACTTAGGACTATAATGCTGCGCGTTATCATCATATAATGAAAGAAGACCTGCAAGGTCTTTCTTGTTAAATGCATCGAACCATTGACGTGCAATGGTATTGAGTTCTGAAGTGGTGATCATTGGTGTTAAGTTTCGCGTTGGAGATTCGTGTAGTAAAACTATTGCGCAGCGAATTTGCACCCGTTTTTGCTTACTACAATTTTAGCTTGTTGTTTTTATTAGAAAGATGGATGACTCCATACCTGGAGGATTTACAGAACGCCACGATAAGGCGTAATAATAACGCAGACATTATTACTTTTGCGGCCATGGAAGCTGTCATTATCGCTGGTATTGCCATCTGCTCGCTATTGCTTCTGTTGCTCATCAGCAAATCGCAGAAACTAATCGCGGACCGTTTTCTCATCATCTACTTTGTTTATTTCATTCTTGCTGAAACGTATTTCTATATTGAGTCTTTTGGTGTCCTGGAGTACAGCACCTGGATGATTCTCGGCAAAGGCCTTTACCTGCTGGCCGGGCCGTTGTTGTTTCATTACGTATATGCGCTTACAAACGCGAAGCCTCTCTCACGCCCGCTGTATATAGCAACACTGGCACCCTTCCTTCTTTACGTCATTATATTCTTTTACTATGATTTGCGAGTCTTCGACAACTCCAATGTTCAGATCAGAAACGGGTTACTTTATTTCGGAAACGATTTGTCCATCATGTGGGCTTTTCTCATTTTACTTTTTATCATTTCGGAGCCGTTTTATCTCGTCCTTTTTTATTTCCAGCTGAAGCGTTATCGAAACCGTCTGCTTGATGCGACATCGAATGCTGAGCGTCTTAACTTTGCCTGGCTACGTGTCTTGTTTTGGATCTGGGTCATCACGTCGGTAGTCCTTGTACCGGCATCTGTACTTAGTCTTGGCAGACCGTTTATAAGCCAGGCTGACCTCGATCTCTTAATTCACCTTTCCAGTTTTGTTTTCATTTTCGTGGCAGGCTATTATGGCTTCCGGCAAGCGCGTGTTTTTTCCGAGGAAAGGAGTTTGGTTCCCGGCAGTGTTGCTTCGCACGGTAATCTGCCATATGTGCCATATGCAAAATCCGGGTTGACCAGGGACGAGCTTATGACACATCACCAACGCTTGCTGGCGCTGATGGAGAACGAGAAGCCTTATCTCAACGGTGAGCTGGGTTCATCAGAGCTGGCAGCCTTGCTTTCCATCACGCCCAATCACTTGTCGCAGGTGTTGAGTCAGGTTCAGCGTCAAAACTTCTTTGATTTTGTGAACAGTTATCGCGTCGATGAAGTGAAGAAAAAACTGGCCGATCCGTCGTTTAATCATTACACCTTGCTCGGTATCGCGCTGGAATCAGGGTTCAGCTCCAAAACGTCCTTTAATACCGTATTCAAAAAGCTGACGGGGCAAACTCCTGGTCAATTTCATAAAACTTTAAAAAACGGCCTTTCTATCCCGGATTAGAGGTTCGAACCAATTGGACCGAACGATCTACCCTCATCATCACGATAAGTTTGTAACAAAAACAATCGATACCATATGATGAGATTCATTTCAACGTCCTTTTATCTTTTAACTTTTATGACGGCGCTTTCTTGTTCGTCAGACAGCGAAATGCCCGAGCGTTACGGCAAGGTCAGTTCCGAGCTTTTTCTTTCGGAAGGAATCAAACAGCCCCTGGTTGTTGGTCTTGGCGGATCGGAAGGTGGCAATGCGTGGGCCAGCGACAGATGGAAAACAGCGCGGGAAAAATTTACGAGCAATGGATACGCATTCCTGGCTCTTGAATACTTCGGCGGGCCAACAACCCCAGAAGCCCTTGACCGGATCAGCATCGACTCCGTCTTCAAAGCCATCAAAGAAGCTGCAATGCATCCGCAGATTGATGCCGAATGGATTGCTATTGTTGGTGGCTCGAAAGGAGCGGAGCTTGCGTTGTTGATGGCAAGCCATTACAGCGACATCGACTGCGTTGTAGCGATGGTACCTGGATATGCCTCGTTTCCGGCGTTGACAATGGGTGCCAATACTTCATCGTGGACTTACCAGAACAAAGAAGTTACTTTCGTGCCTATGCCCTGGGCTGCTGTTCCAGATGCAATCGCACACGATCTTCGCGGCGCATTTACGACTATGATCGAAGACAGCGCTGCGGTTGAAGCTGCACGTATTCGCATTGCAAACATTCAGGGGCCGATCTTGTTTGTTTCCGCCAGGGAGGATGAGATGTGGCCATCATCGGAAATGTCGGACGATATGATGGCGTATCTGAAAGCACATCAATTTCCATTTGCATACGCACACATCACCGATCCTGGTGGCCACGTTGAGGTGTTCGACTATTTTGATGATGTTGTGAAGTTT
>DASPJN010000238.1:0-47101 GCA_035628595.1 Chryseosolibacter sp. | reverse complement strand
CGGAATTGTAATCCACTTGTTGCCTGTATCCGGGCCGTAGTATTGAACGATGAGCGTTTGTGTACCGTCGTATTCAAAATATTTCAGATTAATTTTGTGCGGCCCTGCTGACAAGGTGCGCGCGGCACTCGTGATCGTTCTGTTTCCGTGAATGCCATCATTATTGACAATGACCGTATTGTCGAGCGTGAGTCGGCTGCCGTCACTTGAGTTTGTTCTGAATTTGTAGCTGCCCGCTTTGTTGATATAGACATATCCATCGAACTCGAAGTTGAAAAAGTCTTCCTGAGTTCTTGGCGCTAGGGTAAAGTTTTTCACGTGCCCTTCGAATTCCGGTAGACTACTCCAGTTAATGTTATCCAGATCGTTCCACGCACCAGTGCTGTGCTCGTAGTACAAGCCACTTACATAAGTGTTCGCTGTTGCGCTGTTGCTGTTACCGCTTAAGTTGCCTCCCAGGTCCTCCGCTCGAACCGTAAAATTGTAGACTTTGTTGAGCGTAAGATTCGACAGCGTGTAAGTTGTGTTCTTTGAATTTGTATTGATCACTGTGGATCCATTATAGATCTTGTATTGCTTTAGGCCTGTGTTGTCAGTCGATGCTTTCCACGACAGCTGAATTGTATTAATCGCAATTGCTTTCGCGGTCAGCGTTTGTGGCACGCTTGGATTTGTATTGTCTTCACCGGTTTTAATAATGACGTATGCGTTGGATGCTGCTGGCGTGTAATTGGATTTTCCGTTGTTGTTCACCGCACGAATCTTATAATGATATGTCGATGACGGATCAAGCCCAGTGTCGGTAAATGACCTGACGTTCGGCGTCGTAATCTTCCGCATCTCCCATTTAGCGCCTGCTTTTCGTCGCCAGACTTCGAAACCGATCTCATTTGTTGAAACATCGTTCCAGTTGAAGCTCGCAGATGTCATGGATGACGTTTTCCCTGTAAACCCTGTTGGCGCCGTAATGTTTGTTGGGGCCTGGTTATTGAAGACAACATATTTGGCGGTCGACGCCGGACTCGGACACTTATCTGCTGTCATTGTCACAAGTGTATACTTTCCATTACCAGTGCACGCCGCGGTGCAGTTTCCTTGATAGAATATCGGATTGCGTGTCGTGTCATCGCGATTACCGCTGAGGTTTACGAGCGAGCCGTTCTTATACCAATAATAGTGCGCGGCGTCGGTTGTTGTTACCAACCTTGCGTTGCCATAGCCGTTCAGATCTTTTAGCATAAGCGTTCCAATCTGATCGACCTTCGGCCGCGGAGGTGTAACAAGTGTTACGTTAACGGGATCGGACCAATCGTTCCAATCGCCCGAGCCCGGGTTTGCGACCCGACTAAATCGTGCGCGATACGTTCCTGTACTTGTCGCCACGTATGTGGGGCCCGTTGCGCCAGAGATCGTTACGCCATTTTTTTGCCACTGATATTTCCGGAAACCTTTTGCAAGCTCCATCCTCACACCTTGTTTGGTTGTGCCGCAAATGGCCCGGCCTCCGGCGAAGGTGTGGATGTTTGCTTTGTTCTGTGATAAGATCCATTTAAAGAAATCCGGCTCCTTGTATGCAGTGTTCCAGGTGCCATGTCCAAGCTCCGGGTAGAGATTATACCTCACGACTGCACCGGCATCTCTGAATTTTTTCAGATACCCTTCCGTTTTGCTAACCGTTGGATTTTTATCTTGGCCCCCCTGAAAGATCCACATGGGAATATGAGCAACCGTTGGGGCGAGGTTCTTGCCATGGATTCCGCCATCGTCAGCAGCAGACATTGTTAACGCCGCAGCGAAAAGCCAGGGCGCGCGTTTGATTGCCTGGTAAACAGCACCACCTCCGTTGGAAAGTCCGTGAATGTAAATCCTGTCTTCATCTACATTGTATTTTTTCGCTATCAGTCGCACCAACTTAATTGCATCCTGTGCTGCGTTCGCATCCCATCCATTCATATTTTGCGGGAACAGAACGAAACCGGGAAATGATCTGCCAGGTATTGAAGCATCATTTGGCAGACGCGAACCCGCCAGGTTCCGTGCATCCAGATGAGGCTTACCGCCGTGGAGTAAATTATGATCGTTGTTTAGAAGCTTTGAATTCGCATCTGTAGACGCGGCTGGATTATTTGTATGCGGTCTCCATGAACGATCTGCATGGTAGCATGTATTTGTCCAGCAGTTGCCGCGTTCTCCTGCGCCATGCATCATCACGATAATCGGATATCCTTCGCTGTATGACGGTTTGTACGCGACTGGAAATAGCAGACGATAGTTCATGATAAAATAGTCCTGCGTGCCGTTCTTTTCTCTCATGTTACCCTGCGTATATGGACTTGAGTCCCACGTGGTCATATCAAAATACGAATTGGTCTTCTGCGAACCATTTTGACGAAAGCTTACGGTCTTGTTTTCCTGTAAGTAGTAGAATCGGCTTGCAGATTTTCTGATACGGATGTCAAGTGTTCCGTAAGGTGTACTTCTGTTATAGACATAAGATGTATCGACTTGTGCGGATACATTCGCAATAATGAAAAGGAACAGTCCCCACGTTCCAACAACGCCTTTCATAATGTAAAGTTTGGTTCATCAATAAGATTTACGTTTTGCGCCTCGGAGAATTATTTTTGTGCCAGCATTTCGTGCGTAGTGTAACGAAGCAGGTGTAAGATAGGGCAGCAGTTGTAAGGGAAGAAGAGGCATAGGTCTGCCGGGAACAAGAAACGAAAAAGACCAGTGATGAACTGGCCTTTTCGACTAAGCACAACAAACAAACGCAATCGATTAATTTTGTTGGATGGTAGCCATCTGCGAGCCAAAATACAGGGTAAGCATATTGCAAACGCTCCAGTACTCGTATGGCCTGTAATAGATGGCTAACGCACCCGATTCCTTCATCTCAATTATCTTATTAGCAGGCGGCGACAGTGAGTGAACAATAACGGGAATATCTTTAAGGTCGTGGACTTGTTTAATGGCTTTCAAAAAATCTATTCCAGACATATCCGGCATATCGAGCTCGACGAAAATGTATGACGGCGAGATATTCTCCTTGGTCAACATATAGATCGCGTCTTCGGCTGTTGAGGCAGTAAGACAAATTGTCTCCGGCGAGACATCACCGAGCGCGCGCGTAAATACTGCCTGGTTGTAAGGGTCGTTATCAATGAATATGCAGGACTTGTTAATCAACATCGCTTTTTGTTTTGTTAAATTCCCGGTTCAGTCGCTGTAAGACTGCTTTTTTGGATGAGGTTATGCATGCTGTCAGTAAAGATTTTCATCGTGGTTGTTCGGAACGCATGTTCTTCCAGACCAAGCATCTTATTTCGTTCCTGTCTTACCAGGCTGTCATAATACCGGATAAATCGCTTTTCTTCTTCAGTATAATGATCACGATCAACAAAGCCTTCGTAAGCGTTTGGGTCACGCTGATGCTCTATCCAATCTGAGGCAAAGAACTCCAGGCGCTTTTTATTTTTTTCGAGTCTTTTTTCGAGTAGCAACTTCTCCGATAACAACGCTTCATATTTAATTTTTTCTGTATCTAAGGATGCTCCAAGCGACGCGTTGTTTCTCCAAAGAACGATTGCTAATACCAACGACAAACACAGCGCCGACGCACTGGCGATTGCAATAAATTTGAACTTTGTTTTATCAGTGATTCGCTGCATTGGTTCAATTAACGACATTACACAGACAGCAGTCGATTCAAATCAATTAAATCGAAATTAAATCGATATTAAAGGAGAATTTACTGCCGATGCAAGGGCAAAACCACGGTAAATTTTGTCAGCTGTTGAGGTACAGATTCTACGGTTAGAACTCCATCGTGAAGTGAAACTATGCGTGTGACGAGCGACAGTCCAATACCAAATCCTTTCACCTTCTTACTGTTTTTTCCTCTGACAAAAGGATTAAATATCTTTTCGGAAATAGCAGGTTCAATTCCGGGGCCAGTGTTGATGAATGCAAGCGAAATCTGATGACGATCTTTCAAAGATAGATCGATATTCACCCGACTGTCATCTGAATACTTGCACGCGTTATCCATCAGGTTGAGTAGCGCTACTTTGATCAGCTGTTCATCTGCATTCAGCACAAGGGAGTCGTAATCGATCTTGATATCGAAGTGAATGAATATCTGATAATGCGGATGCGCTTTCTGTAATTCCTCCTGCAGTTCCCATAAAATATCATCGATTCGGATCAATGAGAAATTCTTTTCTGGTTCGTCAGCGCTTGTCTGCGCCAGCAACAACAGTTGAGTCGACAATTTGTTCATGTTTCGCAGACCTCCGAGAACCGATCTCAGTGTGTTGACGTAATATTCTCGTCCACGTTCGTGTAGCAGCGCAACTTCAATTTCGCCAGCCATCACTGTTATAGGCGTCTTTATTTCGTGCGACGCGTTAGCAATAAAGTTTTTTTGAGATACGAATGCTCCCTGTAATCGTTCGAGCATCCGGTTAAATGTCTGCGACAGTTTACTCAGCTCATCTGTCTTGTTGCCTTCGTCAAGTCGCTGGCTTAGGTTAGCTTCCGTAATCTTGCTCACCTCTGCAACGATACGCGAAATGGGGCTTAGCACCTTGCCTGCGTAAAACCATCCAAGAATCGACACAATGACGAGACTGACGCCGAACGTAACCATCAATACATTTCGCAGATTTCTCAGCGCATCGAGCCCGTAGACGTCCGTCGCCGCCGCGATGATCGTGAACCGATCATACGAATCCGCGAAGAGAAAGCCCAGCACTTCGTAGTTTTCATGCGTAAACTTTATTTCCCTGCGAAGCCTGATCTTCGTAAGCAACGCACTGTCTACCGGAATTATGTTACTTGATTCTGAGCTGTAAAGCTCCTGGTTTTTATAGTTGTAGATCAGGATATATTGATTAGGAAGACTCGCCGGGTTATTCCTTTCCATTCGTCGAAGCAGCTCAGCATTGACCTCTTCGACTTCCATCAACACACGGGAAGTGTTGATTGCACGATTCTTTAACCTCCGATAGAAATCCTGTTGTCTGTAGTTCGACGAAAAAAAGTAGATCAAAACAGAGATAATAGTGAGCACAACAATTACGAGTGAAAAGAACGTAACCGTAAGCTTCGCCCGGATGTTCATATTTCATTGGTTAACACGTAACCGAGCCCAATTCGTGTTTGAATGTATTTCTGGTGGAAGTCACGATCAATCTTGTTACGAAGCATGTTAATGTATACTTCCACAACATTTGTTCCTGTTTCGAATTTGATGTTCCATATCTTTTCAGCTAGTTCGGCGCGTGAAATAACCTTCTCGGGGTGTCGCATAAAAAATTCAAGGAGACTAAATTCCTTCGCAGAGAGTTTAATGGCTTTTTCTTCGCGCCACGCGATCTTCTTTTCCAGATCTAACTTCATGTCATGAAACCTGAGAAGCGTTCCTGATGCAGGGTTCATTGTGGATCTTCTCGCAAGCGCTTTGATCCGTGCAATCAACTCTTCAAATTCAAATGGTTTTGGAAGATAGTCGTCTGCGCCTGCATTAAAGCCTGTGACTTTATCAGCAGTTGTGCTGAGTGTTGTCAGCATTAGTATCGGAGTTCCGGGCTTTTCTTTTTTTATGATGTTGCATAAATCAAATCCGTTAATGCCGGGGATCACGATATCAAGCAGAATTACATCATAGTCGCGGCTGAGCGCCAGGCGTTCACCGATATTTCCATCATACGCAACCTCAACTTCGAACGATTGCTCTTCAAGCCCTTGCTTGATAAACGAGGAAACCTGGAGTTCGTCTTCAATCACAAGGATTTTCATAACGGATTGTTTCGGTTTGTATTAAGCAATTCCTTTTTTTATAGTCATTGATTCGGTGATGAAAATTGTGGAATTCACGCGAGAAATCCTCTTTTAATATACTTTTAATATCCTTTTAATCATATACAATCTTCCTGCCGCCGCTCGCGGTGTATCTTTGAAAACTTGTGAACCAGAAATGGTTTAGGGTCTTACAAAATCTCACAAACCCATTAGCGATTGAAGCAATGGGTTTTTGTGTTTAATCACATGTTATGAAAAAGAAACTACCGGGAAGATTAATTGTTGTCTCGAACCGACTGCCGTTTCAATTAGTGAAACGCAATGGCAAGATCGAGCTGAATCAGAGCGATGGAGGTCTAGTAAGCGCCTTGAAGAGTTACTTTGAGCATGAGTCGAAACGTTATTCTTTTGAATCCACTGTGTGGGTCGGTTCGGCAGAGTTTAGTGAAAAAACATGGCTTAAGTTCAATAAAAAGAAATTGGCGAGTATTTCTTTCGAGCTTGATCCGATCTTTCTCGAAAAGAAAACATACGATCGTTATTACAACGGTTTTTGCAATTCCACTATCTGGCCATTGTTTCATTACTTTCCTTCGTTTGTTGAGTTTGATGATGAAACATTTAAATCGTATGAGGAGGCAAACAGAATTTTCGCAGACCGCCTGCTGGCGATGCTGAAACCAGATGATATTTTATGGATCCATGATTATCAGCTTATGCTGTTGCCGGGCATGATCCGGATGCACAAGCCTGAGGCTTCCATCGGATTCTTCTTACACATTCCATTTCCCTCATTCGAAATTTTCAGGATGTTGCAACGTCCCTGGAAAGAAAAGATAGTGAACGGACTTCTCGGTGCGGACCTGATCGGTTTTCATACACACGAATATGTTCAGCATTTCCTGAAAACCGTTCAGATGGTGAAGGGGTACGACCACCAGTTCCGCGCCGTTTGGCTGCCAAATACAGTTGTTAAGGCAGAGATGTTCCCGCTTGGAATTGATTTCGATAAATTTCATCTCGCCATCGGTTCACCTGAGGTTAACGAACAGAAGCAACGCATTCACGAAAACTTTGGTGAGAAGAAGATCATTTTTTCAGTTGACAGACTCGATTACACAAAGGGAATCACGCACCGCCTCAGTGGGTTTGAACGTTTTCTCGAACTGTACCCCGAATGGCGAGAGAAGGTTGTGTTCGTGCTTGTTGTTGTTCCGTCAAGGCAGTTCGTGTCCAAATATAACGAACGCAAGAAGCTGATCGAGGAGGAGATTGGCAGGATCAATGGACGATATTCTACACTTCAATGGCAGCCGATTATTTATCGGTATAACAATCTTTCATTTCACGAGCTTTGCGCGATGTATCAGGCGGCGGACGTGGGACTCATTACGCCGTTGCGCGATGGAATGAACCTGGTAGCAAAAGAATATGTGGCAAGCAGAGCAGGACAAGGTATGTTGGTTCTCAGTGAACTGGCCGGTGCTGCAAGTGAATTGAGCGAGGCGGTGCTTGTTAACCCTATGGATAGGGAAGAAGTCGCGCACGCCATCGTTACAGCACTTATGATGCCACCGGAAGTTCAAAGAGAAAAGATTGAGCGCCTTCAGCGTCGGCTTCGCGACTATACGGTTATTGACTGGATGAATGACTTCCTGCGACAACTCGAAGAGACAAAAGAGATGCAGGAGTCGCAACGTACCAGGTATTTGTCACAGAGTGGACGCGCTGACATTCGCCGTGATTTCAGACGTTCGAAAAGGCGGTTGCTCTTGCTCGACTACGACGGAACGCTCGTACCATTTTCAAAACAACCGAGCCTTGCTGCTCCCGACAAGACGTTGATTGATTTGTTAATCAAGTTAGCCAGCAATGATCAGAATGACATTACGATTATCAGCGGACGCGACAGTTTATCACTTGACAACTGGTTTGGGCAGTTGCCAATCAATCTTGTCTCAGAGCATGGCGCCGGAATCCGTATGAAAGGGGAGGAGTGGAACTATTATCTCGAAATTGACCAGTCATGGAAGCCTGTGATCATACCTGTGCTTGAAACATTTTCACAGCGTAGTCCGGGATCGTTTATTGAAGAGAAGAAACACACGCTGGTGTGGCACTATCGTAACGTTGATGCCGAACTTGGATTCATTCGATCACGTGAGCTGCTTGATAACCTGCATCATCTCATTCGCAATACGCCTTTGCACATTATTGATGGCAACCGTGTCATAGAGATCCGCGTTTCCGGTGTCGATAAAGGGTCCGTTGCAAAAAGACTGGTCGATGAGTCAAACTATGATTTTGTCATGGCAATCGGCGATGACAAGACGGATGAAGATATGTTTCGCATGTTAGTAGATAAAGCCTACACAGTTAAGGTTGGATCCGGGCATACGCATGCACAGTTCAACCTTCGTGATCAGGCGGCGGTTTTAGATCTGTTAAATGACTTCGCCGACGAGGTTGAAATGGTTGCTGAGCACGCTTAATTAATTTACCTGCATGTTCATCAAATCGATCATCAGGTTAAATGCGTCGATTGAAGATGGACTCTCAAGCTTTAACGGCTTTGTAATGAATCCGGAGATACCAAGGTTCAACGCTGCAACCTTATCTTCGCGTTCTTCGGATGTTGTAAGGATAAATACCTTGATGTCCCGCCACTTTTCGTTTTTTTTAATGTTGGCTAAGAACTCAAAGCCATTCATTTTTGGCATGTTAAGATCAAGCAGGATGATGTCTGGCTTACCAATAAAGGATTCCCCTAGATCCAGATCGGAACCTTCCTCCAGGGCACGGATCGCTTCTTCTCCATTTTTTACAATTTTCAGACGGTGAAGGATGTTTTTCCTGTCAAGCGTTCTTTTTACTTCCATCTGATCCAATACATCGTCCTCTACAAGAAGGATGTTAATTACTCGTTGCATAGTATTCATTTTTTGGCCATGTAAATGAGAAGGCTGAGCCTTCTCCGGGTTCCGAATGTATTTTAATTTCGAGATTGCGGTCCTCAAGTATTTTTTTGATGATTGCCAGTCCAACACCAGTGCTTTCAATCGTGTCGCGTTCATGCAATGTCTGGAAAATAACAAAAATTTTCTGGTGATAGTTGCTATCAATTCCCGGGCCATCGTCCTCTACAAAAAATTCGTAGACATCACCTTTGATTTTGTAGTATACTTTCACAAAGCCTGATTCCTTGTCGTGATATTTGAAGGCGTTTACGATGAGGTTCGTAAATATCTGCAACAAGGGAACGCGCTCGGTATACAGAACAGGCATGTTCTGTTGAATGTTCAGCTTAATGCCATTTCGTTTGGGGATATATTCCTGCACTTCAACAAGCAGGTCATTTACATCCACAACCTCCTTGTCTCGCGCTTCTTTGCCGACGCGGGCGTACATGAGGATTCCCTTTAAAAGGTTTTCCGCGCGAATGATTCTTCCTTTGATGATATCCAGGTACTGGTTGACCTTTGGCGGAAGATCAAAGCTGTGATCTTCTTCGATCCAGGTAACTACGTTATCGATCCCACGTAGCGGCGCTTTGATATCATGTGAAACAATGTGTGCAAACTGATCGAGTTCGTCTTTTTGTCGTTTGAGCAGCGAGATATTTGTATGCAGGATTTGCGCCATGTTGTTGAGCGCGTAGGCAAGCTGGCTTAGCTCGCTCTTCCCTTTGTCGCTGGTGTGAACCTGGTAATCGCCTTCCGCAATGGCATTTGCCATTTTTACCATCCGTACAATCCTTGACGAAATATATTTGGCAATAAATACCGCAATCAACACACCGGCGATCACTGATATTGCTGTCAACGAAAAGGAAATGCTTTTCGTACTTTGGATGGAGCGGGTTACCATCTCCTTGTGCAATTCCCGAAAACCGTATTCAAAATTCGTGAACTCGGCGAACTTAAGTTGAAGACTCTGTTGCACATCTTTTTCAAGCCCGCTGACAAGCATTTGTTTATAGAATTTATTAAAAGCAACCTTGCTGCTGTCTGAATCGATGCTTCTCCGTTTGGCCAGTAGTAGTGGCGTTGCGAACTCATCAACCCAATATGTGTTTAGTTGACGTATGTCGTCTAGTAATATCTTTTGTTCAGAGTTATCAGCAACCCATGACCTAAGATCGCGGAGAATGTGTTCATTCTCAACAATAGCTGAATCATACGTTTGAATAAAATACGACTCGTTTGTAAGCAGATACCCTCGCAGGCCGCTTACCATATTGAGAAAATTTCGTTGAAAACGGTTTCCACTGCGCACAACATCAGTTGAACGCGCGAATTGCTCGGCGTTTTCATTGATGAGCTCAGATTGTCTGTAGTTGATGTACGTGGTAATCGAGAACAACAGCAGAATAAAGAAAAAGCTCAGTAAAATAAGATGCGATATCTTCATGAAGGCTTGTAAATGTCAAGCAGTGATTTCGGTGTTGGCTTTGTCAATATGAACATGAATGTTAATACAAAAATAGAGCTATTGCCTTCGTGATATTCGCGATGGAGGGAAGTTTAATATCGATTTAATGTTAGTTTAATTGTAGATTACCGTCTTTCGTGGCTGCGAACATTTCGTTAATGTTTCAGAACAATTTCGTCGATGGGTATTTTCATAGTCAATACGGCGCCTGAAACCAGCGTTTTTTCTTTGGTACATATTTTTTCAGCAACTATGCTTCAGTTAGGTCGAAGCGACAACTATGGATGAAAACGCACTCTTTGGAGCCCCAAAAATTGATATTGATAATATTTCCATCCTTGAAGCGAATGCTCCTGATATAATTGTCTGGGCAGCGCCGGCTATGTTTTTTTTCGTATTGCTCGAGTATGCCGTTTCTTACTGGCAGGATAGAAAGTTGTATGAAAAAGATGAAATGATTGGTTCGACACTCGTGGGCCTCGGAAACGTAGCTATTGGTTTGATCCTGAAAGGCCTTCTTCTTTTCCTATTCATATTCATTTACAATCTTGTTCCATGGCGGATGGAATTAAATTGGTGGACATTCCTGCCTTGTTATATCCTCTTCGATTTTTGCAGTTACTGGGCACATAATATCTCTCACCGACTCCGGATATTCTGGGCGACGCATGTTACGCATCACAGCGGCGAACACTATAATCTCACGGTTTCGTTCCGGCTGAGTTGGATACAGTATTTTAAGATTGCATTTTTTTTCCCTGTTGCGTTTTTCGGCTTTCACCCGGTGATTCTTTTCGTTACTAACCAGATAGCGGTGTTGTTTCAATTCTGGGTACATACGGAATATATACGCAGGTTACACCCAGCTATCGAGTATATTTTTGCAACGCCTTCTAACCATCGCGTGCATCATGGCTGCCAGGAGAAATATCTCAATAAGAATTATGGCGCAACGTTTATAATCTGGGACAGGATGTTTGGAACTTACCAGAAGGAAGAAGAACAAGCTGTGTATGGCATAACATCGAACATCCCGCACAAGGCAAACCCGTTGTACATCAACTTTCATGAACTAATGGATATCATTCGCGATGTGCGTACAGCCACCTCGTGGAAGGAGCGTTTCTTTTTCGTCTGCGGCGACCCTGCCGATATATCGAAATACAAAAAGTCAAGAGAAGCGACAACTGCTGCACGATCAATCACTAACACGAAAGCCAGGAATATATCTGCCGGTCCCCAGGTTATACCGGTATCTAACAGGAGTAAACAGTAGTCTAAACATCACTTTCGTTTTAGCCGCCGGATGTTAAGGATGATCTTGTCTGGTTTCAGTGTAACCAGTGGCACCAATGAAGGACTTATGCTAGTACGTGTGAGGCTGAATTTGTTAATGAAAGCCTGCAGGAATATGGTCATTTCCGCCATCGCGAAATTATTACCAATACAAAGCCTTGGCCCGCCACCAAAAGGATGATACGCTTTTGATTGCTCTTTCGTAAAGTTTTCCTTGGAGAAACGATCAGGAATAAACCCTGTCGCATCTGCCCAATACTCCGGACTTCGATGTAAGCCATAGTAAAAGAGTACAATGATCGTGTCTTTTGGAAATCGAAAATTTCCGAAGGCGTCGTCGCCCATCGCCACGCGGTCACTGATCCAGGCTGGCGGGTATAAGCGCATACTTTCCCTGATGACATTGTTAAGCGGCTCGTTTGAAACTATTTCCTTTAACGAAAGGTCAGGTGTTTTCTCCCGAAGATTAGTTTGAACATTTTCGTGGGTTGCCAGCAGGTACAAAGTCCAGGCCAGCGCATTCGCTGTTGTTTCATGACCGGCAATGATCAGAACAAGGATTTCATCGATTACTTGTTCTTCCTCCATTGGTAAGCCAGTGTCTTCATAACGCGCGTCAAGCAACATGTCGAGCAGGTCGTGGTAATTTGTTTTACGCTGCCGACGTTCGCGGATAATTGCACGAACAATGGTTCTCGCTCGTTGTGATCGTATCAGGTTAGCGCGTTCCTCTCCGGAGACTTTAAACCACCAGCTTTTATAAAACTGCCTGATATCCTTTATTACGAAAGCCTGCGCCTCGCGAATGAACATGTTAAGCTCTGCGCGGATATCCTGTGACACGTCGATATTAAAAAGAGTATTGATGACGAGTTCGAAAGCGAGGGCATTCATATGAGGAGCCACGTCATGTGAACCTTCAGGAAACCTGACCAGAAAATTGGCGACTGTTTTATCAATGATTGAATACAGTGCGGCAATTCGCTCGTGATGAAAACCCGGCTGTATCAGTCGCCTTTGTTTCAACCAAAAATCGCCGTTTGAAGTAAGCAATCCTTTTCCAATGAACTTCGCCAGCTTTTCCGATTGGAAGTGTGACTTCTGGTAATTTCTGTGATTGGTTTTTAACACGTATTCGATGAAAGCAGGGTCTTGCGTTATAATATATTTTCGGTATCCAAGATGTACACTATACGTACCGTTGAAAAGCGCCATACTTTCCTCCATGGTGCCAATCGGGTCTTTTACCTGTTTGAGTGCACGCGGAACGGAGGAAATAATGTCGTATCCGCCCGGATAGTTGTAGCCTGTCATTGTTTTCATTTGGGTAAGTCAATATACCAAGATCGGATATTCCTTTGCAATCGTTTTAGTGTTCGCTAGTCATTGGCAGCGCGTAAAATGCCAAAATCAAAAATTGGCGGGACCAGTAAAGGTGGCGAAATGACTTCGTTCTATTGCCAGACATTCGTTTATTCAATTGGTATTCCAGCAACAGTATTGTTGAATTAATCCGCATTGAAACCAGCTTTATATTTGATAACTACTCGTTTTCCGACCGGCACAGTGATTTCTTATGGAAGCGGTGAAAACCAAAAGAATGTAGATATGAAAAAAGGGTTAAATGGATTTTTATTAATGCTTGCTTCTGTTGTCGGTCTCAACGCCTATGCGCAGAAGCCTGCCGTTGTAACAGATAATGAGGATGGGTGGAAAAAGATTGGCGAAACGACGGCGAGCTTTAAAATGCAGAACGAGTCGATCGTCGTTTATGGTGCGGACGAATTCAGTGCTATAAAGCTGAAAATAAAAGACGCGCCACTCAATATCGAACGCTTGCAGGTATTCTATGAATCGGGAGAGATGGAGGAGCTGGAAATTCCGGTTGAATTCTCAAACGATAACGAAACGCCTGCAATAGAACTTTCTCATCCTGATCGCGATATCCAGAAAGTCGCCTTTACTTATCAAACTTCTGAGAATGCAGATGGAGAAAAAGCGGAGGTAGAATTATATGGACTGAAAGCTGGCCAGCCGATGGGTTCCGACGCCTATCGTCAGGAGCGCGAAAGTGCAGAAGGCGACATTGAGCAAGCTGCCGAAAACACTGAACGCGACGTCGAAAACGCTGCTGATGAAGTTGAAAGAGAAGCGGATGAGATTAGTGACGATGCTAACCGCGAGGCCGATGAGGCTTCAAATGAATTAAGAGAAGAAGCAGATCAGGCGGAGCGGGAACTTTCGGAAGAAAGTGAAGAGGTGGAACGCGAAATCGATCAGGCAGCGGAAAATACAAAGCGAGATGTTAAGGACGCCGGAAATGATGTTGGCGATGCGATATCCGAAGGCGCCGGTGATGCCGCGGCAGCGATCAAAGACGAAAAGGTTGATGGCCAGGTTGGACCAAACGGCGAGACGTGCTACATCGACGATGATGGAAAGTACTATTACATCAATGATGATGGAAAGCGCGTTGATATTTCAAAATCTCAGTTGAAAGATAAACCTGACAACGACTAAAGTTGATTTTGTTGGTCCCTCGACAAATTTCATTTCGTGATTGTGAGGTTGGTTCAAAGGCTGTTCTGGATTTTCAGGACAGCCTTTTTTTAAATAGCGGGTTACGCTACTCTTATTATAAAACCTCAGCTCGTTTTCAGAATTTCCAACGCACAAACGCTTCCATTGCTTCGTAGTCGGCGAGGCCAAGATTATGATAGTGCTTTGCGGTTTCACGGTTTCGTTCTTCAGCGCGTAACCAAAATTCGCGTGAGTCATCACCCGGAAATACGGGCCGATCTTTCTGCGACTGATGTTTGAAGATTGCGAGCTTTTTCTTTTCAACTTCTTGCGGAGAAAGCGGAACAGCCATTTCGATTTCGTGTGTTTCAAATTCATGCCAGGCCCCCCGGTATAACCACAGCCAACAGTCTTTCGGCCAGCTTTCTGTAGTACGAAGTTTCGTTAATGCCTCCATTATGATACGGAAACAAACGATGTGGGTTCCGTGAGGATCAGCAAAATCACCTGCTGCGAAAACCTGCTGTGGTTTGATTTCCTGCAACAGTGCCATCGTTAATTCAACATCCTGGTCTGTAGGAGGATTCTTCTGCGTTTTTCCCGTTTCATAAAATGGAAGTGACATGAAGTGAATATTGTTATCGGACAGGCCAGCGAAGCGAGCTCCGGCAATTGCTTCCGCTTTACGGATAAAGCCTTTTACGTCCCTGATCTCTTTTGTATCCGGTTGATTGGGAAGTTTCCTTTCGATGAATTTGCGCGCATCGAGGTAAATGCTTTTCAGTGTGGACGCATCGCGGCCAAGACTGTCTTCAAAATCAATTGCAAATTCCATGTAACGCAATACATCATCATCCCAAACTGCAGTGTTTCCGGACGTCTGATAGGCGACATGAACATCATGTCCCTGATCAACAAGCCGGATAAATGTTCCGCCCATCGATATCACGTCATCGTCGGGGTGAGGGGAGAAGATGATCACTCTTTTTTGTTTTGGCTCAGCGCGTTCAGGTCGCTGCGAATCATCAGCATTTGGTTTTCCGCCGGGCCAGCCTGTGATTGTATGCTGGAGCTGATTGAAGATTTGAATGTTGATCTTATATGCAGAACCACGCTGTACGATCAGTTGTGCCATGCCATGGTTGTTGTAGTCTTCTTCGGTGAGTTTGAGGATCGGTTTATGAAGCACAGACGATAACCATATCACAGATTTCTTCGTAAGCATGTCATCCCAGACACAGTCTTTGACAAGCCAGGGCGTATTAAATCGCGTCAGCTCAGCTGCCGCATCCTGATCTAGAATAAACTCGACATTGGACGACAGTTGCAAATATGTTGCAGGAACATCGCCTGATATTTCACCTTCAACAGCTTTCTTTATGATCGGTGCCTTTTTTCCGCTCCACGCCATCAGGATAATCTCGCGGGCTTTGAAGATTGTCCCAATGCCCATAGTAATTGCCTTGGTCGGAACATTTTCTTTTCCACCGAAATCGCGGGCAGCATCGCGTCGGGTCAGGTCATCAAGCGTGACGAGTCGTGTGCCTGAGTTTGGTGCAGAGCCAGGTTCATTGAAGCCGATATGGCCTGTTCGACCTATTCCAAGTATCTGCAGGTCAATTCCACCGTAAGACTCAATCTTGCGTTCGTAGTCCATACAGAACGCAGTAATGTCTTCTTTGCGCAACGTACCATCCGGGATGTGAATGTGTTTTCTGTTAATGTCGATGTGATTAAACAGATTTTCATTCATAAACGTAACATAGCTCTGCGCGGCCGTTGGCTGCATTGGATAATATTCGTCGAGATTGAACGTAATGACGTTTTGGAAACTCAGCTTTTCTTCGCGGTGCATGCGAACAAGCTCGGCGTATAGCTTGATTGGTGTCGCGCCTGTAGCGAGGCCAAGAATAGCAAAGCTTCCCATCTTTTGTTTTTCCCGGATGAGATTTGCAATTCGTTGTGCGACGATGGTGGAAGCAATTTTTTCGTCGGGATAAACGGTTACGGTAAGCTTTTCAAAACGGGTTTCTTCAAGCAGGTTAAGCCGGACCGATTGATTTGATGTTGAATGCATTGTTTTTCCTTAAGTGAGATTAGCAAAACTTTGCAGCGAATGCAATTAAAAATCAGCATCCGTTCATCCGAAGTGTCTAAAAATTATTGCTTTGCTTGGCTGTCTTCTATCGGAAAATATAAACTGAAGGTGGCACCATGGCCAGGGGTACTCTGCGCTCTAACAAATCCGTGATGATTGCTCATTACTTTTTGCACGATCGCCAGGCCGATCCCGCTCCCTTCCGATATTGTTTTAGAATGGAGCCGTTGAAAGACTTCAAAAATTCTGTCAGCATAAAGCTGGTCAAATCCAATTCCATTATCGGTTATGGAGATTTCATGATAAAGACTTCCTGGTACGTCAATACCTGCGGGAGACGTCTGCTGGTATCGTACGGTTACTTTCGGTGGCACATCTTCCTTCGAGAACTTCAACGCGTTTACGAACAGGTTCAGGAATACCTGTTGCAGTTGATGAGGTACCCCTGTAATTCGCGGAAGTATGTCCGAAGTGATCGAAGCATTTTTTTCATTGATCGCAACTTCCAGATCGGACGTAACAATATTCACGATGTGATTCAGGTCCACGGATTTGGCTTCTGTAGCATGCGACAGTTCAGCATAACGGAGAAGGTCTTCCATCAGCTGTTGCATCCTGGCAGCAGTCTTTTCAATTTTATCCGAAAACTCCAGAATCTCCTCACGCGATTTGTCAGCTTCCCGTTGACGTCCGGCAAAGATCTGGATTTTACGCACAGGCTCTTTCAGATCATGGCTAACGATATATGCAAACGATGATAGTTCATTGTTCAGGTTTTCAAGAACCTTGTTTTTTGCCGCAAGTTCTTCGGCAGTTTTTCTCATCAGGTCATCGGCTTCTTTGCGCTCGGTGAGGTCGCGTGTAACTTTTGAAAATCCAATGATCTCTCCGGCATTGTTATGAAGTGCGGTAATAACGACGCTGCCCCAGAACTTCGTGCCATTTTTCCGTACGCGCCATCCTTCGCTATTCGCCTTCCCGTGAGTTCGCGCGCGCTCGAGCAGTTGGTCAGGAACCTTCCGCTCAATATCTTCGGGCATATAGAATTGCCTGAAGTTTTTGCCTATAATTTCACTCGCCTCATAGCCCTTCACAAATGCCGCACCGGCGTTCCAGTTCTGGATAAATCCGTCCTTATCGAGAAGCAGAATTGCATAGTCCTGAACTTCAGCGATCATTCTGTGATATCGCTCTTCGCTAATGCGGAGTTCCTCGTTGCGTTGGCGCAACTCTTCCGCCGCGTTGCTTAGAATATCTTCCGCAACCTTTTTGGCGGTGAGATCTTTTGTCACTTTCGAAAAGCCGATGATCCGTTCATCCTCTCCGTGTAAAGCAGTTATTGTTACGTTCGCCCAAAATCGTGACCCATCCTTCCGTATGCGCCATCCTTCAGCTGAAACTGAGCCTTTTTCAATTGCGATATCAAGAAGTCGCCTCGGCAGATGTGTTTCCTTGTCGGCCTGGCTGTAAAAAACCCTAAAACTTTTTCCAATGATTTCGGATGCCTTGTATCCTTTAAGGCTTTCGGCCCCTTTGTTCCAGTCGAGTATTTTTCCTTCAGGATCAAGTAAAATAATAGCATAGTCAGTAACTTCAGAGACCATCTTATGATAGCGTTCTTCACTGCGTTGAAGCTCTTCGTTTTTTTGTTGAAGATCCTCGACGTAATTACTAAACCTGTCCTCCGCGGCCTTACGCTCGGTGAGGTCGCGAGTTAGCTTCAATATGCCTGTTATGTCTCCGCTGTCATCATGCAGACACGTTAGTGTTACACTTCCCCAAAAGCGTTTTCCGTCTTTGCGTATTCTCCAGCCCTCGTGATTAGCGCGTCCGTCTTTAATGGCTGTTGAGAGCAATGCATCAGGCAGACCGTTGTCTTTATCCTCCTTGGAATAGAACAGACGAAAGCTCTTACCGATGATTTCTTTTGCCTGATACCCTTTAATGCGTTCAGCACCTTTGTTCCATGTCAACACTGTTCCTTTTTTGTCCAATAACAGGATGGCATAGTCTTCTACTTCCTCGATCATGCGTTCAAATCGCCCGTCACCTACCTTAACAGGTCGCGAGCTAGTATTTGGGTTGGGTGAAGGTCCCTGAAGTTTTGATTGAGTGAGGTTCTCCATTATCTAGTCTCCTTAGGCTACATGTTGCGTTTGATCTAACGTTTAATTAGCCAAGCTGAAACAGCCGTTAGGTTAAACAAGTTATTACTGAAAATAATTATGCCAACACATATTGCTGCTTCAATTCTACAGTTTTCCTGATTCATTTACTCCGGTTGGGCTGAGGTTCCGCGCAACGCTTCATAGGAGTGGCCAATCACTATCGGATAATCCTTAACAAAAGGGATTAGCAGAGAATCTGAAAAAGACTAAATTTCGTCACGATCAATGGTGCGATTACTTTTAGTCTTGCTCATCCTCAGTTCTACGCCACTGCATGCGCAGGATAAGCTATATTCTTTGCATTCGTCAAAACTTAGCACAGCGGTTGCCTCAAAGGCCCACGTGCCCCAAAGTATTGCTGTCCTCGTGCGAGACACTTCTTCATTCCTACTGTGGCTGAATAGCCAATACCCCGAATTGAAACCGAGGGCGGAAGGCAATTTAGTATATAGAATAGGCGATTGTACAACGGGTCAAATTGCAGCCCTCACGCAATGCACCGCCGTGCTTTTTATTGATCAGGGTCCGCGTATGGCAAAGGAAGAAACCGTACTCGGCGATTTTGATATGACACTAAACGCAGTTGCAGCCTTACATGATAACCTTCCTGAAGTTGACGGTGAGGACATAACCATTTCCGTCAAAGAAAAGCCTTTTGACCCTGATGATCTGGATCTTCACGGTAGGGTGGTACTTAATGAACATTTCGACGAACCTAAATCGCTGCATGCAACCATCGTGGCGACTGTTGCTGCCGGCGGAGGAAACATTTCTGGTGAAGGAAAGGGAGTTGCACCCGCAGCATTGTTAACATCCTCCGACTTTGAATTATTGTTACCGGACGATGGCGCTGCGCTACTATCTCAGGGAATTTCGATTCAGAACCATTCCTACGGCGTTGGCGTCGAAAATTACTATGGTATCGAATCGTTTGCTTATGACGCGTCAGTGGTGAGCAATCCGCAATTGGTTCACGTTTTCTCATCAGGCAATGATGGTGATCAGACGCCAGGAGAAGGAAAGTATGAAGGCATTCCGGGTGTCGCGAATCTCACTGGACAATTCAAGCTATCGAAGAACACTCTTTGCGTCGGGTCGTCTGATCGATATGGACGTGTCATGAGTCGTAGCTCACGAGGCCCGGCTCATGATGGACGCATTAAACCAGAAGTGATTGCTTTCGGTGATGGAGGTTCTTCTGAAGGTGCAGCCCTCGTATCGGGATTGGTTGCAGCGATCCAGCATCAATACAAAACATTGCACAATGAATTGCCGAATGCGGCGCTGGTAAAAGCAGTTATCATCAATAGCGCCGATGATGTCAACCGACCGAATGTTGATTATGAAACCGGATTTGGCAGCGTGAATGCTCTTCGTGCTGTTAGGACTGTGAAAGACGGACGATTCTTTACTGGCGAGGTTGAGGAAGGTAACACGCTTTCGGTGGCGATACAGGTTCCTGCTGGTATTCACCAATTAAAAATTACACTTGCGTGGAATGATGTTCCCGGAGACCCTACCGCGACAAAAGCGCTTGTCAACGACCTTGATCTTTCGGTGACTTCTCCCTCGAGTGAGATAGTACTTCCGTGGGTATTGAATCCCACGCCCAATCTGAATGACTTGCAAGCGCCATCCCAGCGTGGTAAAGATACACTGAACAATGTCGAACAGGTTAGTATTGTCAACCCTGAGGCGGGTAGCTACAACGTGGTGATCAATGGCGCGGATCTTATTGCAACCCAGCAGTTCTATATTGCGTACGAGTTTTTGGCTGGTTTTTCTTTTTTTCATCCACTTCCGTCATCACCATTACGATCAGCAAGCAATAACATCATCCGATGGAGGTGGCATGCTAGCGAGACAAACGCATCGCTTGACTTTCGATACCAGGGAAATGATGACTGGCATTTGATCTCATCGGATATCAATATGATCAATGGTTTCCACGATTGGGTATCGCCGGATACATCCGCACTCATTCAACTTCGTTTTACCACAGACGAAAGTGAAGTTTTTATATCGGACGAAATTCTCCTTCATTCATTGGTCTCACCTGACCTTGGATATCTTTGCGGAAGTAACGCGTTGCTGTATTGGCCCCCGATGGAAAATGCGACTGGTTTTAATGTCTATGCATTAGGAGAGCAATACATGGAGCCTATTCATTTCACAACAGACACGTTGTTTGCAATAGACACTACTTTGTATGATACGAGGTTTTATGCTGTTGCCCCCGTAATTGGTGATCGCATTGGCGACCGCGCATCAATTACGGATTTAACAAGACAAGGTGTTGGCTGTTACATTAAATCTTTCCTGGCCCGCACTTCTGTTGTAAACGAAAAGGCAGTATTTGATTTGGAGCTTGGAACAACTTACGGACTGAAATCCGTATCACTGGAGCGGGGAGTTGGCGGGGGCCAGTTTGTTTTAGCTTCTTCTTCGACTGATCTGCGTTCGGGATCCTTCTTACTTGCGGATCCAGCCTTTCTTTCTGGTTTGCAGACGTATCGTGTGCGCTTGGAGAAAGTCTCTGGTGAGATGGTTTACAGCGATGAAGAACAGGTTCTCTTCATCAATGAGAATGATGTTTATCTCTATCCCAATCCCGCCATGGAAACAGATGAAGTGAGTATCATTATTCAGGATGAAAGCGTAACAAGGATGGAAGTGTATGATCTCCGCGGTACATTCCATCGGACTTATGAAGATTTTGGTGTTTTGAAAAATATTGAGCCTGTTGCTTTTCCGCCGGGCCTGTACGTGGTCGAGCTAACAACATCGAATGGCAAAAGGTATCACGCACGTTTGATCATTCAATAAAAAAGGACTGCCTTTCGACAGTCCCTTTGATTATTTTGTAGGATATCAGTACAAATAACTGAGTGCTTCCCGGTCGTTCGCATTGAACGGACGATTAGTCGACGCGCTCAAACATGCAAGCATCCATGATGCGTTGTCTGGTCCGGTAGGCGTTCCAGGAATGTGAACTGCTCCAACACTGCCAGCTCCCTCGCTTCCACCAGAACCACAGCTATACGCTCTGTTCATGTAGTCGGTGTGACGGAAGCCGATACAATGACCAATCTCATGAGCAATCACGGTAGTCATAAAGCCATCGCTGTAGTTGGAATATTTCTTGGCGTAATTCACAGTTGGATAAGGGTCGCCTTGCCTGTCGGGAAAGCCTGCAGAGGCAATGTAACGTCCGGTATTAACCATTTTAATATTGATGTCGCCACCACTGCTGACGCGTTGCATTGAGATCGACAAGTTCTGCGCGTTGTAACGGGCAATAGCGTTGTTGACTGCGTTTGAGAAAGCGCCACTTACTGTTCCGCTGACGCTAACAGTAATGGTGCGTGGACCATCCACGAGATTAAAAGTGTGGTATTGCTCTACTTCGGCGATGCGTAATTTTTTTGAATCCGCAGGTCCATCGAGGTCGTGCGCATGCAACATGATGTCTCCTTCTACAAGGTAACCATCATCCACGAGTTGAACATTTTCTGCGCTAAAACCCAGTGCCCGGATTTTTGCAAGTGCTTCGTCGGAAACACCGTTAGAAGATGAGATTGATGCATCCTCAGTTTGACATGAGAACACGGCGCCTATCGTTGCGATAGCCGCGATTGATAGAAATTTTTTCATCATAAGTTGTTAAGGTTAATGAATCGATGGAATCAATCTAAAGAAAATAAAATTCAAATCGCACGTATTGCGTCAATTTTCTCAAAAGAATTGCGGCATATATTTTACCCGACGATGCAAATGCTGCTTTTCGTTGAATCGTTTCCACAAATAATTACACTCATGTTATAACATCTATCTGCGAAATAACTTGTAAATAAAAATCCGGCAACGCCATCGCTGACTGCCGGACTTTGAAAACGTAAAATGACTTCTATTGTAACTTTTCAACTACTTCCCCGCAACTAAGCATCTTGTCACCGAAATAGGGGTTCCGAATCTGATCGACATCGCTGAGCCAGTAGCCACCCTCGTTGTCAAATGCCATTGGGCAAAATTCATAAAACGCTTCGTCGCCACCTAATCCGAATGCTTTTATACTTTTATACAGATTGTCGGAAAGTACGCTAAAGGATTTGCGTTGTGCTTCGATATCCGAGCTTGCTTCCATCTCGCCTAAGGATTTTTTCATCGATGACTGATAGTTCGTCCAGTCGTTGTGTGCTGCACCGGTTGTCAGCTTCATATCAACGTTGTCCAGTGCTTGTTGAACTTCCGGCAATGCTGTTTTGACTTTGGCTGCGTCGGAAGATACAAAGGCATCTTTTAATTCTACATAGCTAGTGAATACAGCAGCGAGCTGCGACTGAAACTGCTGATCGACTTCGAATTGCGGTTTGCTTGCTTCTTCAACAGGCGCCGAAGTTTCTGAATTTGCATGACCGCCGTGGTCGTCTGATGTTTGTTTCTTTTCGCCACATGAGATAAGCATAAACGCTGATGCCGCGAATGTTAAAGAGAGAATAGTTAATCTGGTTTTCATGATGATTTGTATTTTGTTTGTTACGTATTTATTGATGTGAATGGCTTTCCAGCGGAAGTGATCCGTTTTTCAGGATCATTTCACTATACAAGAGATATGCGCCTGTTCCAGCAACAGTATCTTCCTCGGTAAGTCCGCCCACAACCTCTATCGATTCAAAATTTTCAATTCCCGTTTCGATCATCTGCGGGCGGAATGTGTTAGTGCCTTGTTTAACGTAAACGTGCGATCCGTATTCGTCGTGGATGACGGCGTCAGCTGATACTGTTAACGCTTTCTTTGCTGAATGTTTCACATAGATTTGCGCCTGCATGCCCGGAGCGAGTTCTAAGTTGGGATTTGGCAATGATGCACGCATGATCGTGATGAAGGAGTTGTTTCGATATTCTGGGCTGAGGAACGTTATAGTTGCTTCATGCTTTTTTTCTGATCCCGCGATCATCGCTTCGATTTTGCTGCCTATCGAAATGATGGAAGTTTCCGAAGGATAGAGCTCGGCTTCAATCCAAAGAGTTTCGAGATCTTCAATACGCATAAGCTGCATTCCCTCCGATACATGTTGCCCTTCGGTGATCGAAATGTCTTTAACGATGCCGGTTGAAGGCGAAATGAATGTGATATTGCTGTCAATGGTTTTCTCTTTAACGAGCTGCTGAAGCTGAGCTTCGGTGAGTCCGTAGAGGAGAAGTTTCCCTTTAGCCGCCTCCATGTATGCGCGATACTTCTTGTGACTGTTTCCAAGTTTTTCGTATTGTTCTCGCGCAAGCAAGTACTCTCTTTGGAGTGTGATCAATTCTTCGCTGTAGATTGTGTAAACAGGTTCACCTCGTCTGATGATTTTTCCGGTTTCTTTTACATACAGGTTTTCAATCCGACCGGCGACGCGGGCACTGATTACTTCAATTTCTTTTTCATTTGTTGTGAGCGAGCCATTAAGGATAACGGTTTGCCCGATCGACTCGGTTCGGACTTTTTGCAGGGTAATGTTGGCGAGTTTTATCTGCGAATCAGTCAGCATCACATAGTTGTTGCCAGTTGCTGGTATTGACGAAGAATTGACAACATGCTTGTCATGTGAAGCGTTTTCGTTGCGCTCGTCACCGACACAGGCAGTCAATAGGAGTATGGATACGAATATGAGTGTCGTTGTTTTCATCAGCCTATTTTAAGTGGATAAAACCTTCACTATCGACAAGAAAACTGGCATTGCCGGCGATTTCGTCCGACGTCGAAAGACCTTCTTTGATTTCGACCATACTTTCAGCACGCACTCCGGTAACAACAGGCTTCGGTTTGAAAACTTTTCTTTCTTTAACGAAGACAACGTGTGTTGCCCCTAGGTCGAACACAGATTTTTCCGGGACCCAAAGACTTTCTTTTCCAGGCATCCGGATCGTTGCTGATACGATTTGACCGATCTGCAAGGATGTCACGTACGTCGTATATACACGCGCGATCCGAAACTCCTTTTCGGCCTCAAGGTAAGGTTCAACCAGACCGATCGTAGCAGTCCGCTTCTGCCCGTGTTCGAATTGAAGCAAAACCGTATCCCCAGCATTAACGGCAGCTCCTTCCTTGCCTGTAAGATTGATGTCAATCCGCAAAGCCGATGGATTAACTATAGTAAACAACAGTTGGCCTGCTGTAACATAATCACCTTCACGAAGAATCGTCGACTGCGTGATCGGAAGGGTTTCATCGGGCGAGCGTTGTGTTGACGATTTAGTCATCGCTCCCATACTGCCCGTTGTTTCTTGCGCCGTAGCGGTGCTCTGTCCGGATTGCTGCGTTGGCAAAATCACATATCCTTCATAAGGACTAAAGATTGTAAACCTGCTGGCTGGTTCTTTCGTATTGACAAGTCTGTCAATCTGTGAGTCGCTTGCTCCCAGCTGTTTCAGCTTGAGTTTCGCGCCATTGATAAGCGCATAGTTATCCTTATCGTTTTCCAACAGGAAAAGTAACTCGCGTTGTACCGTCAGCATTTCCGGGCTGTAGATCTGTGCGATTTTTTCACCTTTTTTTATGCGCTGAAGATTATACTTCACATACACTTTTTCAAGTCGTCCGGCAATCCGGGCAGAGATCGAGTAAATGTTACGTGGATCGTAGGTTACAACGCCCGGGGCCTCAATATTCCGAGGAAGCTTTTTGTACTCGCCGCGAATAGTTTTTACCGATGCTATTACAGCTTCGTTTGGCGATTTCAGAAGACGCGCAAGGTCTTCAGTGATTTTTATCTCTTCACCTGCACGTGCTTTTCGAACAAGATCCATTCCGCACACCGGGCACGAACCTGGCCGGTCAGTGATTACAGTTGGGTGCATGGGACACGTATATGTATCGTGCTCATGAGCAGTTTCCTGGCTGCAGGCGAAGATGAGAAGCGTAATTAATATCAAAACTCCTGCATTCATTATTTTCGTTGTCGTTGACATACTGAATATCATTTTTCCAATGTGCGTTCGTAATTGACGATCATGTTGTAGAACTCCTCCTTTTTTTCGAGGTGTTCTAGCTGTGCCATGTTCATTGCTTCCCACGCGTCTATCACGCTGGGCAATTGATCCTTGTTTTCTTCGTATGCGAGCATAATGGTTTGATGATTTTTCTTCAGGGCCGGGATGATCTTTTCCTGATAGTTGTTGAGTTGTTTTCGCATCCGCGTTAGTTGAGCTGTCATTCCGGCAAGCATTCCAGTGGTTTCATTCAGGATGGCATCGCGGCTCTTTTTCATGGCTTCGATTTCATAGGCCATTCCCTTAATTTCTGACCTGTACATTTTTGAAGACCACGGAGCAATCGGAATGCTGACCATTGCCATCGCCGTGTATTGTTTCGGCATGTCGCCGATTGGTTGCATGTGATCGAACTTGATTTTGAAATCAGGCTTGGCCTGCTGGCGTTGCGCGCGCTGGTTCAGGCGCATCACTTCTATCGTTTTGTCAATGAGCCGGATATCGCTTCGTTTCTGCGTAAGCATTGCTGTGTCATATATTGTCGGATCAGGTTGATAAGAAACCTCTGTTGCGGTATCAATCATAATCTGGTTTTCAACGGGAAGATTCATTAAACCCTTGAGCCGGAAGCTGCTCTCCGCAATGTCTCCTGAAACCATTTCAATCATGTTCTGAACCTCGGCGAGCCTTCCTTCTGTTTTGTATATGTCGCCGAGTGATCCCTGGTTATAAGGATACCGGAGTTGTGCTATTTGCAGCATCAGGTTAACGATTCCTTCACTTTCGTTAAGGACTTTGAGTTTCTCTTCGGCAACCAGCCACTTGTAATACAAAGCCTTCGCTTCTGCGCGCAGGTTGCTAAGCTGAATTGCGCGATTTTCATTTTCAACTGCAGCTTTGGATGACAGATATCGGCGATTCGCGTTCAGCTTAGCTGGATTGGGTATTTCCTGCTCAACTGAAAACATCCACGATCCTTTTTCATTTTCGTGCAAAGACCTATCATAGGAATATGGCGTCATGAATCTTCCTGCGCCAACCATCGGGGCCATCCAGCTTGTTGCACCCGACGCGTATGCGCTGGCGGCCTGTGCTTTGCTTTCATATTCCTGAAGCATCGGATTCCGTTCTTCGATCAGCGAGAGAACACTGTCGAGGGAAAGCACCTGGGCAGTTGTACGTGTACATAAGGCTAGAACTAAAAGTGAAACTGCAAGTATTACCCTCATGCTATTGCCTGGCCTTACACTGATTTGAAACACGCTGCGGCAGGGATAGAAGCGGAAAGCCCGAAGTGTGTCGGCCTGTGCGGATGACGGACTTGAAGTGGATAGCCCGACGCTCGCCGCGATTGCGATCGGGGCGAGCGGGCCGCCATCATTGCATTTATAATTTTTAATGTTTGGTTTCATACACTTCGAGTTTTCCGAATTTCCTTAATTCATATTCTTTCGTCATGAGAAAGATCAATGGCGTTACCAGTAGGATGTGCGTTGACGATGTAAGCACGCCTCCGATCATGGGAAGTACAATGGGTTTCATTACATCGCTGCCCACGCCAGTTGACCACAAAACTGGTATTAAGCCGAACAAGGCAACACATACTGTCATCAGCTTCGGGCGGAGGCGTTTTGCAGCGCCTGCGATCACAAACTCACGCAATTCTTCACGGGTAATTGTCGCACTTGAGTTCCCTCTCAGTTTAACAAGCTGTTGCATCGCATCATTCAGGTAGATCACCATTACCACACCTGTTTCTACCGCGATACCAAACAATGCAATGAAACCGACAGCCACTGCCACCGAAAGATTTGCGCCCCAAAAGTAAACCATGTACGCGCCGCCGATGAGTGCAAACGGCACTGTTATCAGACTGAAGAATGCTTCGCGAACGGATTTGAATGCCAGGTACAACGAAACGAAAATGATCAGCAGTACTACTGGAATGATAAGCGTGAGCGTCTGCTTGCCACGGATGAGATTTTCGTACTGGCCACTCCACTCGATAAAATATCCATTTGGAAGATCACCCAATGTTTTGTTCAGTGTAGTCATCGCCTCTTCAACGGTGCTGCCGAGGTCGCGATCACGCACATTAAATAGCACGGCGCCGCGTAACATTGCATTTTCCGACATGATCATCGGCGGGCCGTTCTCAAACCGGATATTGGCAACGGACGACAATGGCACAGTGCCCTGTGCGGGCGTGGTGACAGGAACCCGTTTAATTTGGTCAACTGTATTGCGATGATCCTGCGCGAGTCGTACACTGATACTGAATCGTTGTCTGCCTTCAATAGTCTGACTGATCGTCGTTCCTCCAATGGCAGATTCAACAATCATATTGACATCGTCAACCGTAAGCCCATAGCGACTCAATGCATCGCGATTGATATCGATCGTAAGATATTTACCTCCGGTGATCTGATCAACGTACAGGTCTTTGACGCCAGGCACTTGCTGCAACGCATTCTTTACACGCGCTGACAATGCCGCGATGCTGTCCAGGTTTTGACCGTATACTTTTACCCCGACATCTGTCCTGATTCCAGTAGCAAGCATGTTTATACGGTTGATAATTGGCTGCGTCCAACCATTGACGACGCCGGGAATCTGCAGTTTCGCATCAAGCTCATTGATGATGTCGTTCTTCGTAATGCCCGCGCGCCATTCAGATTTTGGTTTCAGCATGATAATGGTTTCAATCATACTGATTGGCGAATTGTCAGTCGCGGTACTTGCACGGCCCGCCTTACCCAGAACACTTGAAACTTCGGGAACGGACTTGATGATCTTATCCTGCACCTGAAGTATTCGCTTTACTTCTTCATTTGAAACATCCGGCAAGGTGACGGGCATGAAAAGAATTGACTGCTCGTCGAGCGGGGGCATAAATTCGGTACCGAGGCGAAGCATCAATGGAATGCTGATCAGCAAGGCAATGACATTCACAGCAATTGTTGTCTTTCGCCACTTAACACATGTCCTGATAACGGGTTCGTATATTCGTTCGAGAAATCTGTTTACAGGATTTCTTTTTTCCCCGTTAAACTTCCCTTTCATAAAGAATGAGATGATAACAGGTGCGAGTGTGACCACCAGTAACGCATCGACAATCATGATGAATGTTTTCGTGTACGCGAGCGGGTGAAATAATTTTCCTTCCTGACCTGTGAGAAGAAACACCGGGAGGAAAGAAGTAATGATGATCACCGTCGAGTAAAAGACACCGCGCGATACTTGTTTCGAAGATCGCTCGATGATTTCGATTCGTTCCTGCTCTGGTATTGGTGTATATGATTTATTTTTCAGCATTTATTGTGATCTTATTTTTGATCGTTTTCTTCATTTAACTCACTGTAACGTATTGATAGATTCTTATAGCTGTTTTCAGCCATGATAATCCCATTATCGACGATCACGCCGATAGCAAGAGCGATGCCGGTCAGCGACATAATGTTTGATGTGATGTCGAACAGATTTAACAAAATGAAACTGGTGGCAATGGTTATGGGTATCTGGATAATGATACTCGCCGCACTTCGCCAATGAAAAAGGAAAATGATGACAACAAGCGAAACGACAATCATTTCTTCAATGAGTGTTGTTTTGATGGACGATATTGATTCCTGTATGAGTTCGCTGCGATCGTAGACAATGTTAAATTGCATTCCTTCAGGAAATCCTTTTGCTACTTCTTCCATCTTTTGCTTTACCGCGCGGATCACTTCATCGGCATTTTCGCCATAGCGCATCACGACGATTCCACCGACAACTTCACCTTCGCCGTCCTTATCGAAAATTCCAAGGCGCGCTTCGCCGGTCGTCTGGACAGTTGCAACATCCCGGACTTTTACAGCAATCGTGTTTTCGGTTTTTACGGCGATGTTCTCTATGTCTTTTATGGACTCGAGATAGCCTGTCGTTTTGATGATATACCCAATATCGTTTCTCTCAAATTTTCGTCCACCGGTTTCATTGTTGTTGGAACGAACAGCCTGGATCACATCCTGAATTGCAACATCATAATACAGAAGCTTATTTGGATCTACTGTAACCTGGTACTGCTTCTGAAAACCACCAAATGATGCGATTTCACTGACGCCTGCAACATTTTGTAAGGCGAATTTTACATACCAGTCCTGCACAGCGCGCTGTTCGCCAAGATCCATTGACGGTGCGTCGAGTGTATACCAAAGTATATGCCCGACGCCCGTGCCGTCAGGGCCGAGCGTTGGCGTAACACCCTCCGGCAAAAGCCGCGTTGCGTAATTGAGACGCTCAAATACACGTTCGCGCGCCCAGTAGACGTCGGTGTCGTCATCGAATATGACGTAGACGAAGCTCATGCCGAACATCGATGCACCGCGAACATATTTTACGTCCGGTAGGCCTTGCAGGTTTGTAACCAACGGATACGTTACCTGATCTTCGATTATCTGCGGACTTCGTCCCATCCATTCGGTGAACACGATCACCTGGTTTTCTGACAGATCCGGAATTGCGTCGATCTTGCTGGTGCGAACGGCATAAACGCCCCAACCAAATAGTCCTGCTGCAATGAGCAGAACGAGAAATCTGTTTCTCAAGGAGAATGATATCAGATTTTCAATCATAAATAAGCGATTGATAAAATCGTAGTTTTAAGAAGAATGATTTTAAGAAGAATGAATTAAACTGTTTGACCAGACAGATCGCCGGCAAACGGAGAGGCGGACCCCTTCAATTGAAGTGTGAAATCAAATAAGGAATACCTGGTGCGTGATCGTCAGGTCTTCCGGTAGTAAAGGCGGATCGTAATTGAGATATTTTACCTTTGGCAGGATAACAGATGGAACGATCTCTGCAATTAAGATAAGCGTTTGATCAATATCGAGTGGGAGAGGAGTGAATGACTGAATCGTATCAGTTGACCCCTGGAAATCATCCGCCTCGTGAACAACCGTTTCATCTTTGCAGCACGGTTTCGTCAGGTGGCGATGGCAGGGCGGAACCTTCTTCTCCATTTCGCAGCCATCAGCTTTCGTAAAGACAGCGATATTCTGTACCACGTCTTGGCAGACATGAATGCCGACCATGAAACTCGTGCTCGATAGGAGCACAAGGAATGCTAGCACCAGGGCGAATATCTTTCGAAGAGCTGTCATTACCCCAAATGTAACGGATTTTACGAACTAAAGATTTATAGTTTTCCCGCATTTCTTTACAGAATTGCTGATCGGTGTTATTGCGGGCTGTGTGGCTGCTTCATTATTTGGGGGAGGAGCAAGAGCCTGTTAATGTGCCGTGATTTTGAAGAAGCGCCCCGTTCAACTTAAAATAGCCTTCATCGTAGCAATTAATGAATGATAATCCGGGGATTTCTGGATGACTTTGTCGGCGCCCAGAAGCGTAAATTCTTCGATTTGTTGCCGTGTTAATAATCCGGAATTGATGATGATTTTCGTGTCGGCAAGTATTTCGATCTGACTGAGACGCATGAGGGTTTCTTTGCCGCCGAGCGGATACATCATTGCATCGAGAAAGATATAATCGGGGACAGATTCAGTTATAATGGTCTTCGCTTCTGCGAAACCATAAGAGATGAAACATTGGGCGCCAGGGAAGAGACTACAGATCACTTCCTGAAGCAGAAGCGCGTCTTCAGCATCGTCGTCAATTATCAAAACTATCATACGTGTGAGGCATTGTGTTATTTGTCAACAGCGTGTCAGGCTGCCAGCGCTTTGTCTGGTTAATGCTTACCTCACCAGTGGGGAAATCAGATAAGTTATCAGCTGTAAAGCCCAGGCAAGGTAACATTTTAATGGATTTTTCCGGTGCAAACTTATCATGTATGATAATTTTTTTGCTGCCGGTTATCGACGGATTTAGACGTAAGGGCAAATGTGAACGATACGTGTCTGTGGGTTTGTAAAGGCAATTTTCGCTCCGGCGGTACTATGTATACCACACGGGCGACAATGATTATCAGGGATAATTGCTAAGGCAGGAATCTAAAAGCGAATGATCAGCTCATCCATAGTCAATTTCTTGAAAGGGTTGAGCCGGTATTCGTCTTCCGTTCGTACAGTCCGGAAAGGGATTCCGGGCGGCGCGGATGTTTGTACTATATTTTCTTTACCTGGATAGCATTCAGCCCTTTCGGGCTGCGCTCAACCTCAAAGGAAACCATATCATTTTCTTTTATCTCGAATGATGCGGAGTTGCCATGGACAAAGATGCTCTCTTGTGTTTGAAGATCACGAATGAAACCATAGCGCTTGGCCTGGTTAAACATCGTTACCTTTCCTTTTCTCACAGGATCGAAGTTTGGATCCTCAACGTTTCTTGAACCAAGAACGATATCACTTTCTTTAATGACTTTCTTTTTACCGGGATCAGGAGGGGTTGCGGATATGTTTCCATTCTCATCAACATACGCCATCATATCTTCCAATGACTGTCCAGCCTTGGCATTGGCTTTGCGCTCGGCCTTCTTTTCATCCTTCTCTTTTCGCTTTTGCTGTTTCTTCTTTTCTTTTTCTTTTTTGCTAAATGATTCTGCCATGAGTTATTATAAATTTTCAGTTAAGTGTTTCGATTCTAAGCATGTAATTCTTGTCCATTTCGAAGCGGTAGGTAGATTGTTGAATCAGCTCGGTAGCTTTTGGTGAAAGCTGTAGCACCTGCCACAGATCTTGTGCAACAAGAATATCTTTGATGTTATTTTGAATTCGTCCATTGGCAACTTCCAGTGTAAAGGAGTAACCTCCTTTTTTCCTGTTGTCCATAGCCTTGAATTCGTGCTCGGAGAGTTGGTATGTTTTCGGCCCTTCTGTCGAGTCGATCATCATTTTTAAAATAACGGGTCTGTACTTATGCCAGACAGGGGTGTAGGTTCGTAGCAACATTAATTATGCGTTTGATAAAGCAATGAATTTTCGTTTGATGGCTGCAGCGTAAGTGCTTCCTGAATCGGTTTTTTAATAACGTTCACCAAATCATTAAAGCTGGTGGGTTTTGTGATAAAGGGCACTCCAATGCTGAGAAAAGATTCTTTTTCCGTCACATCGTTAGAAGTCGAGTAGATAATGACTTTCAGCGCCTGCAGCGTTGGGGCTTTCCGGATTTGCTTCAACGTTTCGCGGCCGTCCATGATCGGCATATTGATATCAAGAAAAACTAGCGCCGGAGCTGTTACATAGCTCAGAAGCATCCGCATCCCTTCCTCACCACTGGTGGCGCAATTACATTCAATGGCAGGTGAAATTAATCTAACAGCCTCAGAGAAAAGGAGTTGGTCATCTTTGTCATCATCAATTAAAAGTATTCTCATTCGTGCTTTAATAAAGCATTTTCGTTTACAGTGGCTTTATTAAAGGCTTCGTCAGCGCTCACCGTCGTGGGAATTTTGATAAAAGCTTTGGGTGTGATGAATGGATTAATAAAGTGCCTAAAGATACGGCTAATCCGCGACAAATAATACGGAAAATCGCATTTCGTTGCCCATCCCGGCCGACTTATGCAGCGATGGCCGTTTCTATTATTTCCCGCTATTAATTACCGACTCTTTTAGAAGGATTTGGCCTCGTGTCCGGAGTGCTTACTTGCGAATCGAAAGGTGAAGTCTGCTTCAAACTGAAGCAACTGGCATCGTTAATTACACGCAGTCATTGACGGCTGTGCCGACTCCAACCACAAATAAATGAAGGGTTCTCTTGATTTACCCTGTCGCTACCGTGCGCGTCACAATCGCATTCAACCCACGCAGCAGATACGGTTTGTTCAAGTAGTTTTTAATACCTCGCTCTGACGCCTTTTGTCTGTCTTTAGGACTGCTTGAACTGGTGAACACGACAATCTCAATGTTTCCTTTTCCGGCAAAGTCGAGTTCAGCGTAACGATCCAGGAATTCGAATCCATCCATCACCGGCATGTGCAGATCCATGATAATGATTTCCGGCAACGGATAGTTTCGGTTAATACGAACACGAAGATATTCGAGCGCTTCCATTCCGTTCAATGCAACGTGAAGTTCTTTAACCAAGCCAGCCGCAACAAGGACTTTTTCATTGATTTTATTTAAAAGCTTGTCATCGTCGACGATTAAAATTCTTTTCTTCATGTTCTTAGCGGATGGGATGGATATTTCAATTTGTTTCTATCTCGCTCATTTCGTTATCCACGATTCAATCAATGGACTAAGGCAGTATAACAGGATAATGGCGATCATCACATAGTCAACCTGTTTTGCTTCGTATTTCATTCAATGTGTGGTTCTCTTGGATGTCTTCAATTAAATTGTTGTTGATAAAAAGCAGCGTTCTTGCTTTTTGTCCAGTCTCGTCAAATACACGAAAGTATCCTTCACGCTTGCCGTGAGAGTAGTTCCCTTCGCTCATCAGCTGTCCATTCGGATGATAGGATGCAAACCGGCCGTGGTTCACTCCGTTCTGGTAATGCTCGACTATCATGGTTGAACCCGAATAGTCATAGTATTCTCTCCATTCGCCATGTTTGACATTGTTCAGATAAAAACCTTCAGCAATCAAAACCGCATGTTTATTGAATTCTTTGTATTTCCCATTCCTGATGTGTACTGACTTCGCTCCAGATACGTTCATCATAATCCTTTCTTTTATGTTGTTTACTTGAATTCATTGCAGTGCCACACGCCTTCATATCGGCCCGGTAGCTTGCAATGTTTTGCATTGTCACACGTTCGGCATAATCCTTTCACTGATACATCGTATTGCTGGTCCAGGTCGAACTCAAACAATTCACATTGAATGATAGCCTTTGTTGCTGTTTGGTAATAAACACAATCATTAGCAAACCTGCAGGTGATACACAACGGTTTTACTTCTTGCAACACAATATCTTCGATTGCCTCTTTTACTTGCATAAGAATAATGACTTACTCCGAATCAGAGGATTCCAAATTGTGTACCACAAAAAAATGTAGTGATCACGAAGGAATTTACGCGAATTGTAAATTCCTGGCTGGGTCAAATCTGTTCACTGGGGTGAAATTCTCCAGCGCTATTCCTTCGGCGTACGCCGGATTTTTTCGCGTAGTGTTTTCCGATCGATTCCGAGGATCTGGGCAGTATGTGAGATGTTATTCTTATTCGCAGCAAGCACGTCAAGAATGTATTCTTTTTCGACTTCTGCCAGTGTTCTGTTGAGGCCGTGTGCGTGTTTGACCGAGTAACGAAAGTTGTCCGGCAGATCAGGAACATCTATTGTTGCTTCATCGGCCATGATCACCAACCGGTGAATGAGATTCTGCAGTTCGCGCACGTTTCCTGGCCACGCATATTCCAGCATGGCATTGAATGCCTTCCTGGAAATTTTCATGGGTGCTTTCCCCAATTCCTTCACGTATCTGGCCAGGAAGAAATCCATCAGCAGAACAACATCTTTATCCCGCTCGCGTAATGGGGGCAGATCAACAGTAATAATATTTAACCGATAAAAAAGATCTTCACGGAATGAGCCCTTTTTCACCAGTTGCATCAGATCGACGTTTGTAGCCGCTACGATCCTCACATTTACTTTCATTGGCTTCTTGGAGCCCACCATGTAAAATTCCTTTTCCTGTAACACACGCAATAGTTTTGCCTGCATTGATAGGCTCGTATTACTTATTTCATCGAGAAAGATCGTTCCTCCATCAGCAGTCTGGAAAAATCCTGCGCGCGTTTCGTTTGCGCCGGTAAAGGCACCTTTCATGTATCCGAATAATTCACTTTCAAGGAGCGCATCAGGAATTCCTCCGCAGTTCACAGCTACGAATGGCGCCGCCGACGTGTAGCCCCCGTAGTGAAGCGCTCGCGCAACAAGCTCCTTGCCGGTTCCACTTTCGCCATTGATCAATACAGTTGCATTTGTTGACTTTGCCTTGTTTATCGTGTTGAAGACTTTTTGCATGCCTTCCGACTCCCCGATAATTCCGAAGTTCTGGTTAAGGGATAGCTGAGTTACCTTTTTTGTCTTCCTTGTTTTCTGAAGAACCCTGTCAACTGATTTGAACAACTCTTCGTCTGTAAACGGCTTTACAAGATATTCCTCAGCCCCGATCTTAATGGATTCAATAGCGCCCTGAATAGAAGGAAATCCTGTAATCACAAGTGTACCAACTCCCTTTACATTTTCACTCACATACCGTACGAGTTCCATGCCATTCTCACCAGGCATTTTGAGATCTGTGATGACCAGATCTATTCCGAGCGAATTCAACAACTTCACTGCCGACTGCACATTGTTTGAGCTGAAGATGTTGTAACCGACTGACTCAAGATTTCGCTTTATCAGTTCTACTGTCTCTGGCGTGTCATCGACCACAAGAATATTTGCACCCTGATGCTTTCCCTTCATATTATCGTTGTGTTGTCGGTAATAGAATTTCAAATGTCGATCCTTTTCCCGGTGTGCTACGCACAAAGATTTTCCCGCGGTGCGAGTTGATAATTCCCTGTACAACGGAAAGGCCGAGTCCGGTTCCGTGCCCAACAGGTTTCGTGGTAAAAAAAGGCTCGAAAATCTTTTCCTTTACTTCTTTAGGCATTCCCGTCCCAGTGTCCTTTACGATAAGACTGATTTGTTTTCCTTTCTTTTTTGAGGAAATGACGATCTCACCACCACCTGGCATTGCGTGTACCGCATTCGTTATCAGATTCACCATCACCTGACTCATTTGCACTTCGTCAGCTTCGATCCGGGGAAGGTTTTCATCGAGCGCTTTAATAATTTTGATTCCTCTCGATTGGAATCTAACGTCGATGAAGTATAGAATGCTATCAATGATCTCATTCAGATTTAGCTTTGAGATCTGCTGCGGCATTTGGCGGGAAAAGATCATTAGCTTCTTGATAATTTCCCTTGTGTACAGCGATGCTTTTATGATCCTTTCGATATCTTCATTTTGCTGTGGACTCATGCTTCCCGCTTTTTTTATCAACTGTGCGAACCCGAGGATTCTTCCCAACGGTTCATTGAGCTCATGTGCAATTCCCGCAGATAGCTCACCTACAAAAGCAAGCCTTTCAACGTGCTGAAGTTGGATCTGTAACTTCTCTTTGTCTGCCTCAACATTCGCTCGCTTGATAAAAAGTGATAGTTCCCGTGCCACCGCTTTCAACAGGTTCTTTTCTTCCTGGAGGAATGTCAGTTTTTCCTTTTTACGGATTCGGTATCCAACGGTCACATTGCCATACTTCTTCTTATCCAACGTCAGCGAACAGTCGATAAAGAATTTGCACTTGTGAAATTGGGGAGAGATGTAAACATTGCCATCTATCGTGATTTTTGTTTCCGCCAACTCGGGATGTTGCATTGCTTTTGGCAGGATCTCGAGCGTTTTCGAAACAAGGTTCAAGATATTGTTGTCCGCTGCCCATGCTACTTTCGACAAAGCGTAGAGACAGTTTAGCTCCTTTATTCTTTCTCGTAGTTTAAAGTCGGTGGCATTCATTGTGAAATCAAAGGTATAAAGACATAATGAGAAACGCTGCGTTTTAGTTGCAAAGATTGGCTTTCTCTGGAGAGAAATTCCTCACTGGGTAAAAAGCGTCCGGAATATTTTCACAGAAACGTGGGAACCTAACGAAAAATGCGGTTTCTCTCTCTGGCATGGAACATGCACCATGCAATCTTTCAAAATCCGCCGTGAGAACATTCCGGTATGTGTGAGACGTGCAAATATTGTCCAAAGGTTTGATTAAACGATTGGTGACTGCCCCGGTCAGAGGGAGTCTTTTATTGCTGCTAATTGTCTTGGTCTGTATTTATTTAAAAGATAATGCCAGAGAGAATTTGCAACGTGATGATGTTGCAGTACCCGTAGCGAATAAAGGCGAGGCAGCTCACCTGAACTTTATGAAAAGGGCTATTGAACTAAGCCAGCAGGCTGCTGTAAAAGGTAAGCCATTCGGGAGTGTAGTTGTTTATAATGGTAAAATTGTTGGGGAGGGTATAAGTGAATTTCAGGTTGACGACGATCCCACCGCGCACGCCGAAGTGCAGGCAATCCGGAATGCTTGCCGTGCTCTTTCGAAAGCGAACTTAACCGGAAGCGTCATCTATGCAAGTTCGCAGCCCTGTACGATATGTCGGGCATTTATATATCTATCTGGTGTTGATAGCGTTTATTATTGCGTCCCGCAGGCATTGATCAGCGCTTACGAGGCGCCCATGCGCGACGGAAAAACCGCTAAGCGTGTTTCATATTCGCAGTCAGCAACGCCCATTCGTGAGTTTCAATTGATGGAATCCGAGGCAAGTGCTATTATTGATTCGTATCGATTGATTTCAGACAGCGTGTTCACCAGCAGAGCCAATCTGAGGTAGAGAAGGTGCAAGTCACGTGAAAATTCAAAAAATAAATAAAAACTCGGACATCATGGGCAGGTTTAAACGTAGTATGCTTGAGTACTGCAAGATGATTCTGGACAAGTTGAGTTTTGATCCGAAGTTGTTCCGAAAGGAATACAGGAAAAGCTTCAAATATCTTTCGCCAGGCGAGGACCTTGTGTTGAAAAAATGGGCGCGCGAAAATTTTAAATTAAACAATCGTTCAGCTACAATAACAAGGGTAACTCAAAAGTCGTAATTTTCACCGCAAAAATTTTATCAACGTTCAATGGAGAATACTGGCGTTCTATGGCTTGGCTTTAATCTTTTCGTTTTGGTTATGCTGGCTCTCGATTTAGGTGTGTTTCACCGAAAATCTGAGGAGATAAGTGTCAAAGAAGCGCTGAAATGGACGGCGATCTGGATCACACTGGCGATGGTGTTCAATCTTTTCCTGTATAAGATAATGGGCAAGGAAAAGGCGATAGAGTTTTTTACCGGATACATTATAGAGAAGTCGCTGAGTGTAGATAACATTTTTGTTATCATTATGATCTTCTCCTATTTCCATGTTCCGAAGGCTTATCAGCATAAAGTTCTTTTCTGGGGCATACTCGGCGCGCTTGTGATGCGCGTCATATTTATTTTCAGTGGCATCGAGCTCATTCACAAGTTCCATTGGTTGATGTACGTATTCGGTGGATTCCTGATTTTCACTGGTATCAAGATGCTCATTGCCGGCGACACGAAGATTGAACCGGAACGCAACCCAGTGGTTAAGCTTGTACGGAAAACATTTCCCGTCACAAAGTCGTTTCATGGTGATAAATTCTTCACACGCATTCAGGGAAGATTGTGGGCAACACCGTTGTTTCTTGTCGTAATGCTTATCGAAGCAACAGATCTGATCTTTGCAGTAGATTCTATTCCTGCCATTCTTGCAATTTCGGAGGATCCATTTATCGTGTATACGTCAAACGTCTTTGCCATCCTCGGACTTCGTTCTTTGTACTTTGCCTTATCAGGAATCGAAACCTACTTCAAATATCTTAAGTACGGACTTTCTGCAATCCTTGTCTTTGTGGGGGTGAAGATGTGTATTGTCGATTTCGTAAAGATTCCAATCGAACTGTCATTGATTGTGATCGTGTTCACCCTTGGTGTTTCCATGATGATCTCGCTTGTCGCGACAAGCAAAAAGGAGTGAGGTTTGGGCAGGGTCAGTTGCTCAATTCTGTTCTATGTCTGGCAGTCTATTGCGAGTGATTAGAATCGTATTAGAATGAATAGGCAGCGAGTCAAGGCTGTATGGTGGAGTTGTTCAACGCTACTGGTGTTTGCGCCCTGCAATAACGATCGGGATCGATTAGACCCCTCGTGCTGATGTCGCCTCTCTACTTTTATTACAGTTCCCCCAGGTGTCGTTCTGAAGACAGAAAAATCCGCCGGTAACCCAAACCAACAGGAACCGGCGGATTTTATATTTTTCTGCACCGCGGGGAGACCCAATCCCCAATGTGTTGAACTTCCATGATGATGTCGCATAGTTCGACATCATGCAACAATAAGCGCACCTTCCTCCTTCCTGGAGAACTGCAAGCGGATGATTTGATTAGACCGATTCCGGTGGATGCGTGATTAACGCAGTAAATGAAGAGATGAGATTAATACAAAAACCGTATTGTATTAATTCAGCTTCCCAGCCGGTAGTAGCAACCAGTAGGTCGTGCGTTTGGGAAATATAGTCTTTAATGAAATTAAACTGGATCTTCGACTGGCCTTGCTCCAACGGGCTATCTGTGAACGTTTTTAGATAAGCAGAAAGCGCCTCCGTGATTCTTTCGCGCTTATAATCCCTTACACATATAATTGTTAGCGTATCGTTTTTATATTTCTGCTTCACGAGCCGATAGTGCTGACCGAGATGCTGAAACTTTCCGTATACGCGTTTAAATTCCATATCATCATTCATATACGGAATAGACACCGGGATTCTTAGCGTAATGGCGCGCGATTCGTCATAATGATTGGCGTCAAGAACTCTAATCATTTCCATCTCATGATTGTACTGCAGGCCGAGGAACACGCCATAATATCCCATTACATTCAGTAAAAGGGTGGCAATAAACGATATGGAAAAAAGTCTCTTCACCAATGTCGCTGGTTACTTAAATTAAGGTAAAAGATCGCGGATTTCAAATATGTCTGCGAAAATGGCCGGTTTCCCGGGCTTCATTACGTCGAGGCAGGCACAACGTTTTGTACGTGAATGTTTAATGAGCGATAAGTCATTAAATATTCCACCCGGATGGGATTACAATCCGTCGGCATGGTCACAACGCTGGCCATTGATCGCCATCGCTTTTATTGGCTTTGAGATCGCGATGTACCTCGGCTTATTTCAGCTACACTTCATTTCGTCTGTTTGGGATCCGATCTTCGGCAACGGCAGTGAAAGAGTGCTGACTTCCAAAGTTTCGACAGCGTTGCCCGTTCCGGACGCAATTCTCGGAGCATTTGGGTACCTTCTCGACGTTGTTACAGGCGCCATCGGAAAGAAGGATCGCTGGCGGACGAAGCCATGGATCGTTATCTTATTTGGAATTGCCGTTGGCCCGCTAGGAATGACAAGCGTACTCCTGGTTATTTTTCAACCGGTTCTTGTCGGTGCATGGTGCACCTTGTGTATGGTGACGGCCCTTATTTCTGTGTTAATGATCAGTCCCGCGTTAGACGAGATGCTTGCAAGCCTGCAGTATCTGCAACGCGTGAAGCGCCAGGGCCTTTCTGTGTCAGAGGCGTTCTGGGGCAAGACGATTTTATTAGATAAACTTCAATAATTATGTGGGCTGCACTCATCAATGTAATTGTTGGAATTTGGCTGATGTTGGCGCCTGCCTACCTGCATTTTGATAAGACACCAGCCACAAACTATTACATTGTCGGCCCACTGGTAATCACATTCGCGATTACTTCGCTATGGGAATTCAACCGGTCACTACGATATTTTAATCTACTGGGGGGATTCTGGATGCTGGTTTCGATTCTCATATTGCAATATGATTCTTCTGCTGCCATCTGGAGCACGGCTCTATCGGGAACGTTGTTAATTGTGTGTTCACTTGTCAAAGGTAAACAGAAGGGAAATTATGGTGGAGGATGGAAGACATTGTTTGATAACGACGATAAATTCTTTAAAGATAAAGTAGTTGTGATCACTGGCGCATCCGGTGGAGTAGGTAGGGTAGTGGCTTGGGAATTTGCAAGGCAGGAAGCAAAAGTTGTGCTCATTGCCAGGGATGAATTACAATTGCAAGGCGCAGCGAAAGAAGTAGAGGTCTACGGAGGCACTCCGTTCATCATCCAGTGTGATATTGCCGACCATGTTAGCCTGCAGAAAAGTCTTGAACGTATTGAACGTGAAGTTGGCCCCATTGAAGTGCTTGTTAACAATGCCATGAACAGCGTGTTTGCGCCATTCAGGAAAGTAACGCCTGAAGAATTTAAACGCGTGACGGAAGTCACCTATTTGGGAACGGTGTATTGCACCAGTATTGTTTTAAACTGGATGCAGCAGCGCAATCGTGGCTCGATTGTGTTTGTAGGTTCAGCGCTGGCGTATCGCGGCATACCACTTCAATCGGCCTACTGTGGTGCGAAGCATGGCATACAAGGCTTTTATGATTCATTGCGAACAGAACTGATGCACGATAAGAGCAGCGTCAAAACGTGCATGGTACAGCTTCCCGCGATGGATACAACGCAGTTTGGCTGGGTGTTGAGCAAGCTTCCTAATAAAGCACAACCGATGGGCAAGATATATACGCCTGAAGTTGCAGCTCGATCAATCCTATTCGCCGCTAAGCATAACAGGCGCGAAATTCTCGTGGGCTTTCCCAGCTATAAGGCAATCGTAGGCAATAAGATCGCGCCATGGTACGCCGACTGGGTTTTGGCACGCACAGGTATTAAAGGACAGCAAACGAACGAGCCAGCAGATCCTGATCGCAAGCATAACCTGTGGGAGCCAGTAGGAGAGGATCGTGGTGCTTATGGCGGATTCGAAGATCAATCGCATGACTTCAGTTTTACCTTATGGATATCGATGAACAGAACGCTTGTTCGTCTCACCGCCCTTATGGCGATGACTGGCCTGGCCGCATGGTTGTTTTTGTGGTTATGAATAATATGTTGAGTACGATGAGTTGTTTTTTGTCAGTCGTAAAGTGAATGATGATGTATGATTGTCGAGTAACCATTTTTGGTTTTTTAAATCCCTAAAGAATCGGCGGAATAATATCATGTCCAGGGATATCATGAAGCCTTAGAGAAGTACCGATTGCCCACGTTCTCATCCTTACTCAAGGCCGACATTTCGTAGACGGAGAAAAGAGAGCAGGCAAAAGGAAGATCAATGTCAGGAGCAACCCGATCCTTCTGGTAGAGTTCATACGGCAAGTTTACCAAATATAAGTTAACGGAGAAGGAGGGAGATGGTTACCGGGAAAATTGAAATACGATTGCAGATTAACGGTTTTTGATTTTTGAAGGTAAATACCAGCCCGACAGTCAGTGCGTTAAGATCATTCGCATTTCGAGTTTTGTGTTATGTCCCTTCGCGAACTGATGCGAAATTTGATGATAGAGCTAAGGGGGGATGATAACGAGTCAGTCAAATAAGTTTGAGGATACGTCACATTCTTTAAGATCATTGACCAACTCCTTAAATTCGTGTTTAATTTCATCGCGGTTAAGCCTATTAATTATATTTTCTTTTATGCGGTACCGCAAAGGAATTGGATTTTCATTTTCTCGTATGTAATTACATAAAAACACCCCAATTCTACTCCAGTCCTCGGTTAGACCATTATTTAAAAGCGTGTTTTTCAAAAGCAATGGTTGATAACAAAAAAATATAAATAAACTTTCATCTACAGTCCCCTCGTCGTAACCATTGATCAAGCTGCGCTCTGTATTATTAATTTGCTTAAGAATCAAACTTTCATCGACAGAAAAAGTGATAGATTTATTGTCTGATAGAAGATCCAGAAAAAAAGTTTTGACATTTTTATCTGTTGGTACATCATTTCCCTCAGTAGCTAAACTTTTATACAAAAGGTATAAGGATAAATCATATTCCTGTTGATCACCAACTGTTCTCCGGGTTATACGATTATGTTGGTTTAATTTGTTAACGAATTTGGATCGAAAACTTGTGTCGCTTCCCAACATCAAAAGTTCATTTGCGAAAAAGCTAAGTTTTGAAAATTCAATGCGTGAGATATTCCTTTCAACTACAAGAGCTAATTCACTCTTTTCAACATGTTGAGAAATACACGAATTTGTTAAAAATATCAGTAGCAATATCGAGATTCCTTTTCTCATGGGTCAATTTTTTCGTCCTGCTCATCAATTATAATTCTTTTTACAACTTCTTCTATGCCATATTTCTTTTTTATCTCAGCTTCCATTGCTTCTATATATTTTTTTAGCTTAAAGGCAGGATTATTCTCATCGTGATGCTGATAATAAGTATTTGCAAGCGCGTACTTATTTTTATCAGGATTTGGTCTTCTATTTGAAGCTGGCCGTATGCAAACATCTTCTTCCTTAGCTTGGAAGGCCTCCGGGTATTTATCAAATTGAGGCGAGTTATAGTTAATGAGAAAGCATCCGTCCGAATTATCTACTCTTGTCCCCCCATGTAGTTTGTATGCGGTATGTTCCTTCAAACACATTGTCACATTCCAAAATTTCTCCTCACTCCCTGTACTGCTTGTCGAATATACAATGTCATAGATTCCTGCAGGATGGCGTTTACAACTCTCTAGCTTTGTTGGATTATCCCCCTTTGGCCTTTCTAACACGTATCCTTTATAATCGGTCCCCACAATTGTAAATTCACCCCATGTCCGATACTCATTTCTGCCTTTTCGCTTGTAATGAATGACTATTTCTTCGGGGATTACAACTTCACAATCCTTCAATTTACTAAGCAAAATATCTGCCCGTTCTTTCAACGCTGCATCCAGACCATTCACAAACGCTTTCTTCGAACCACTTGTAAGGTAATCATTTATTGATTTAGTGCACTCAGCACTAATCCTGAAATCGGAAAGAATTGCTCTCTGAATGAAACCGATTTTAACCCATCGGAAAGAGCGGTATCATACTTTGCATTTACAATTGCTAATAAGTTAAAATCTTTTACATTCAAATTTTGCTTAATGCTGTCAATCGCATGCTTAAAACTCTTGTTGACAAGTTGATCAAAGCGATCAATGTTTCCTGAGTGAAACCATATATAAGCAAAGTATATGTATGTTTTCATCGCTGCCGTGTCTAGTTGGTGGAGCTTGGAATCGACATAGTCTACGCCTTCCTGGGTGAATTCATTAACACCGACATTGCTCGCATACGACCTAGTGCTTAACTGATCATGCATAAACACATACTTGCTAGTCAGCATGCTCTTCATTTCACTCTCCTCATCCTCATACAACCATCCGATCATGCTCTCAGGATCGTGGATGTTGTCCCATTGGTATTTGCGAAGGTTGGTGCCGATGGGGTAGTCCATCACGTTGTTGCCGGCCTGGCCCTGCTGGACAGTGAACTCATGAAATGGATGTCGGAGCCTGAACGCTCCGTGGCCGAGTTCGTGGGCGATGGTTCTTCCCAGATCATCATCAAGGTTGTTGGCGAAGATAAACCCGAACTGTTGTTTGAATGGCATGAAGCCGGCGAGCTTGGCGCCCTCACACTTGACAAGGAAAATATAATACGCGTCTGGATCCAGGTTGTGGTCGGTGCGATACATGCGAATGAAACGCTGCATGTTTTCGGGGAACTTTGCAAAGATGTCGGACTCACCTTCGTCGAGCTTGCTGACAAGATCAGGATCCGTATTAAAGACTGGCATGCGATGCGTGTCCCACGAGGCGATGCCCTGCGCATAGACATCGTTGAGGGTTGCGTTGATCTGCTGAAGTTCGCCATCACTGATGGTGACGTCGTTCACCGGTACGATGAAAACGGTGTTCGTGATCCGGTCGTATGTCTGTACCTGAAGAGCGCCTAGCTCCAGAGTGGTCTCCTTTCCCGATGTCGTGTCCTTTATTGTAGCATACGCCGAAACAGATTGCGTACCAGGGGTGGTACCAATTACAAACACCTTCTTTGTATCCGCGTCCGATGATGGCTGTGACGCCAGTTGCGTCTCACCGCTTCTGAAACCGACAAACGTTGGGAACTTCGATTGACCGGCTGTCGCCACAACAAGGTCCTGCTGTCCTTTCTCCAGCGACTTCCATGGTATGTTGACAATCTGGTTGTGAAGGGTGACTGTGTCGTACGTTATACCTATGAAATTTTCGTCGTGCGCGTCGAAGCCATAAACCTGATTTTCATGTGGGCTGAAATCGACAATGAAGTTCGCCTCTGCAGCGTTGGCAATCGCGTCAGGAGCGGTGCTTCGTGGCCCTTCCTGTACATTGCCATTTTTATCGATCACCCAGCTGTCGCCGTTGCTGTCCACAACCCTGACCTCCTTCTCCTCACCATTGGATGACTGAGGCCATTCAATGGAAGATGTACTGCCATCTGCAATGGTGATGGTGAGCATTGCCGTTGCTGTATCTGCAGTGATGGTTTCAATATCACCCTCGTAAGTAATAACCTCGGTGCTGTTCACTGTGCCGTCGACGAATGCATCGCCCTGGTCATTGTCATCATTGAGATCGAACTTTTTGACGAACTTGCTTCCTTGCGTGTAGATCGTAGTGATGTTTCCGGCGTAGACACGATATTCGTCGTTCACGCGAATGTTGTGGAACTTTACACCGACAGAGGCGAGGTTGAGCCAGGGCAAAAATGCAATTCCTTCGCCTTTCCATGTGCCATCGGGATTTTCTTCGAGCGTGGTGATAGACACTTCGAAGTCGGCAGTTTTGATAATGTCATTGGGATATAAGACTGGGATGGGTGTTGTTCCGATTTCGAAGGAAGGAATCTCCGCTCCGCATACAAACTCATTATCATCACGCTCGGGAGTTGTAACTGACGCAACAGATGAAAAATCACTGGTGATTGATCCGCACGTTGCCCGCATCCTGTACTCATAAGTTGTATTCCCTTTTAGATCGGGAAGAATTTTTGAGTCGGTGATCACGTCACTCACATCCCAGTCGCCCGCGCCTTGCTGGCGGTATTGTAACAGGAAGCTGGTGTGAACGTCAAGCGCGTTCCAACTGAAGCGCAGGCGCTGCGGGTCGAGCGCTTCGGCATCAAAGTTTTCGGGCAGCACGCAAGCATCTCCATATTGAAAGACAAAAATTTCACTGTACCCATTATTGCGAAACAGGTCCCGATGAGAGATATCATAAGCGTGAATGCGGAATGCATATTTCCTTCCGGGGATAAGGAGTGTCTCGGTCATACCGTAGTTCAGCGACGTCTGTGTTGTCGTCGTGGTGAAGATGGGACGAGAAGAGAGAAAAGCATCGTTTGGGTTACGTGTGGCTGGCCACAATTCTACGATCGTGAATTCATATTCGGTATTAAAGGCAGCGTTGGGCGAAGCGGTGTGTCGCGGTGTCCAGCTGAAGATGATGTTCTGTGGATCAGTAGCCACGAGCTTGTCGTTGTTGAAAGGCAGGTTGATGATCGGTGGATCATTCAGCACGAGCCAGGCGTTTGCAAGGGATGCATTTGAGACGACTACACTACGAACATAGTCGAGCACTTCGATGCGAAAAGTGTAAAAGCCTTCCGGCAATTTTCCTGTTTTAAGGAACTCATTGCGTGAGATGCCTGCGAAGTCGAGGTTATCGGGATGAAAGTATGCGCGTAGATCGTAGCCTGTGATCATCTCCGGGATGCCGCCGTTGAGCACAAAGGGTGGAGGCAGGTACGCAGGTTTTGTCCTTATGGAAATGCCTGCACCTTCGATTGTCAGACGAAGCTTTACGCGATAATCTGTTCTGTCGAGCTCGCGAAGGTTTATGATGAGCTGAAAGTTTGACTCAGGCGCGCCGTAGTCGGAGAGGTAAACAGAATAAGGGCCCGGCAAAATGGTTGTTACATGAACAGGATATTCCTGTGCGAATGAAGTAATTGAATAAAGGAAGAAAGAGCATGCGCATAGCAGAAGCCGGAACAGTGGCGAAGAGGAAACAATAATGTTTCTGCGCATTAATAGAGAGGATCTTAGTTAAATAGCGGATGCAAGAAAATGAAAAGATTTCAATTTGCAAATTTAGAATTTGGATTTTGACAGTTATGATCAACGACCTGACCTTCCTGTGCTAAAGTGCTACCTGTTGTTTGAGTTTTTCATGTAGGGCAGTGAACGATTTCAGAATGGAGATCAATCAAATTGTTATTCGGAGATTATCAGGTCATAAGATATCAGCACCGAACCTCAACATGTTGTCTCACCGACTGGTGCCCTAATACCGATTTCGCCGATACG
>DASPJN010000237.1:0-22372 GCA_035628595.1 Chryseosolibacter sp. | reverse complement strand
CAACACGATGGTGGATCAGCTCAACTCCTTCTCCTCCGAGGTAACACGTGTTGCCCTTGAAGTAGGTACCGAAGGACGTCTTGGCGGACAGGCACAGGTAAAAGGTGTCGCTGGAACCTGGAAAGATCTCACGGATTCTGTGAACCAGATGGCTTCGAATCTGACCGGCCAGGTGCGTAACATTGCTGAAGTAACAACAGCGGTAGCACGTGGTGACCTCTCCAAAAAAATCACGGTGGACGTTAAGGGAGAAATCCTTGAATTAAAAAATACGATCAACACAATGGTGGATCAGCTGAACTCTTTCTCAGCTGAAGTAACACGTGTGGCGCGCGAAGTGGGTTCGGAAGGCAAGCTCGGCGGACAAGCAACCGTAAAAGGCGTTGGTGGTGTATGGAAGGATCTCACTGATTCTGTGAACCAAATGGCTTCGAACCTCACGGGTCAGGTACGAAACATCGCACAGGTAACAACTGCTGTTGCCCGCGGTGACCTCAGCCGTAAAATTACAGTGGATGTACGCGGCGAAATCCTTGAACTGAAAGACACCATCAACACAATGGTGGATCAGCTTAACTCATTCGCCTCTGAAGTAACACGTGTAGCAAAAGAAGTAGGGTCTGAAGGTAAACTTGGCGGACAGGCTACTGTGAAAGGTGTCGGAGGTGTATGGAAAGATCTTACCGATTCTGTGAACCAGATGGCTTCAAATCTGACTGGCCAGGTACGAAACATTGCACAGGTAACGACAGCCGTTGCGCGGGGCGACCTGAGCCGCAAGATCACGGTGGATGTGAAAGGTGAAATTGCCGAGTTAAAAGATACGATCAACACAATGGTGGATCAGCTCAACTCATTTGCATCTGAAGTAACACGTGTGGCGCGTGAAGTTGGATCAGAAGGAAAGCTTGGCGGACAGGCTGATGTGCCCGGTGTTGGCGGTACATGGAAAGACTTGACCGACTCTGTGAACAAAATGGCGGGTAACCTGACGTCTCAGGTTCGAAATATCGCTGAGGTCACAACCGCGGTTGCAAACGGTGACTTGTCGCGTAAGATTACGGTGGACGTACAGGGCGAAATTCTCGAGTTGAAGAACACGATCAACACAATGGTGGATCAGCTCAACTCATTCGCATCAGAAGTAACGCGCGTGGCGCGTGAAGTGGGGTCCGAAGGAAAGCTCGGCGGACAAGCAACTGTAATTGGCGTCGGTGGTGTTTGGAAAGACCTTACTGATTCGGTTAATCAAATGGCGTCGAACCTTACTGGCCAGGTGCGAAACATTGCTGAGGTAACGACTGCCGTGGCGAAAGGAGATTTGTCCCGGAAAATTACCGTGGACGTGAAAGGAGAAATTCTCGAACTGAAGAATACGATCAACACGATGGTGGATCAGCTGAATTCGTTTGGTTCCGAAGTAACACGTGTGGCACGCGAAGTAGGCTCCGAAGGTAAGCTTGGCGGTCAGGCCGACGTTCCCGGCGTTGCCGGTACATGGAAGGATCTGACAGATTCAGTAAATAAAATGGCCTCGAACCTCACCTCCCAGGTTCGGAATATCGCAGAAGTAACAACGGCCGTTGCGAATGGTGACTTGTCGCGAAAAATCACAGTGGATGTAAAAGGCGAGATCCTCGAATTGAAAAATACGATCAACACGATGGTGGATCAGTTGCGCGGTTTTGCTTCCGAAGTGACCCGCGTAGCACGTGAAGTGGGAACAGAAGGAAAACTTGGTGGACAGGCGAATGTTCCGGGTGTTGCCGGTACATGGAAAGATCTTACTGACTCCGTGAACCAAATGGCGGGTAACCTGACAGCGCAGGTGCGAAACATTGCGGACGTTGCAATCGCGGTGGCAAACGGTGACTTGTCGAAGAAGATCACCGTTGACGTTCGCGGCGAGATCCTCCAGTTAAAAGAAACATTGAATACGATGGTGGATCAGCTTCGCGGCTTTGCTTCTGAAGTAACGCGCGTTGCCCGTGAGGTAGGAACAGACGGAAAGCTCGGCGGACAGGCGTTCGTGCCGGGTGTTGCCGGAACGTGGAAAGATCTTACCGACTCCGTAAATCAAATGACAGGTAACCTCACAGCGCAGGTGCGGAACATCGCACAGGTAACAAAGGCCGTGGCTTCCGGTGACTTGTCAAAAACTGTTGCGATCGATGTAAAAGGAGAAATCCTTGATTTGAAGAATACGATCAATACAATGGTGGAGCAGTTGAACTCCTTCGCGTACGAGGTAACACGCGTTGCACGCGAAGTTGGTACTGAAGGAAAACTCGGCGGGCAGGCGGATGTGAAAGGTGTTGGTGGTACATGGAAAGATCTTACCGATTCGGTAAACATGATGGCTTCCAACCTGACGTCGCAGGTTCGGGGTATCGCAAAAGTTGTAACAGCTGTTGCCTCCGGTAACCTTCGTCAGAAACTTGTTATTAATGCTAAAGGTGAAGTTGCGCTGTTAACAGAAACCATCAACGAAATGATCGATACCCTCGCGTTATTCGCGGATCAGGTAACGACCGTTGCACGCGAAGTTGGTGTGGAGGGTAAACTCGGTGGTCAGGCGTCGGTGCCTGGCGCTTCCGGTATCTGGAAAAATCTAACAGAAAACGTAAATCAGCTCGCACAAAATCTTACTACGCAGGTTCGTTCGATCTCCGAAGTAGCAAGCGCCGTAACAAAAGGTGACTTAACACGAATGATCCGCGTTGAAGCGAAAGGTGAGGTTGAAGCCTTGAAAGATACGATCAATCAAATGATCGCGAACCTGAGAGCAACAACACTGCGGAATCAGGAACAAGACTGGCTGAAGTCCAACCTTGCGAAGTTTACACAGATGTTGCAGGGACAAAAAGACCTCAACACAGTAACCAAACGCATTCTTTCTGAACTCGCGCAGGTTGTCAATGCGCATTATGGTGCATTCTATATCCTTAACCAGGATGACGAATCGCCGGAGAAAAAACTTACACTGTTCTCGGCGTATGCATACAAGGAAGAGAAAAGCATTCCAAAGGAATTTGCAATTGGTGAAGGCCTCGTGGGACAGTGTGCGTTTGAAAAAGAAAGAATTCTCCTGACAAATGTTCCAAACAACTATATTAAGGTTAACTCCGGATTGGGAAAGGCTAAACCGGCAAACCTGATTATCCTTCCAGTGCTATTCGAGAATGACGTGAAAGCTGTAATCGAGCTCGCTTCCCTTGACGCGTTCAGCGAAACTCACCAGGACTTCCTCAACCAGTTGACAGAGTCCATCGGAATTGTATTGAATACAATCGAAACGAACACGCGTACAGAAGAGCTTCTGACGCAATCTCAGTCACTCGCGAGCGAATTGAAGATCCAGCAGGACGAGCTTCGCAGAACAAATGACGAGCTTCAGGACAAGGCGCTCCTTCTTGTAAAACAGAAAGAAGAAGTGGAAGCAAAGAACAAGGAAGTCGAGGAAGCGCGCCGTTCGCTGGAAGAAAAGGCAGAACAGCTGCAGCTTACGTCGAAGTACAAGTCTGAGTTCCTTGCGAACATGTCGCACGAATTACGTACGCCATTGAATTCGCTGCTGATCCTCGCACAACAACTGTACGAGAATATCGAGGGTAACCTGACGGAAAAGCAGGTGCGGTATGCCAAGACGATTCACTCTTGTGGTGATGACCTTATCAACCTGATCAATGACATTCTTGACCTTTCAAAGATCGAGTCTGGATTTATATCGACGAATATTGCACCCGTTCATATTTCTGAAATATCCGGATTTGTTGAAACAACGTTCCGTCCGATCTCAGAAGCACGCAATCTCAAGTTTCATATCGACATCGGTTCAGATCTCCCTTCATCACTGGAAACCGATATTCAACGACTCAACCAGATTCTCAAAAACCTCTTGTCGAACGCCTTCAAGTTTACAGAAAAAGGTGAGGTCAGCCTCAAGATCTTTGAATCGAAGAATACGTGGAAAGCAGGCAACCCGAACCTGGATCATGCCAAAAAAGTTATCGGATTCTCCATCAAGGATACTGGTATCGGAATTCCACAAGATAAGCAGATGATCATTTTCGAAGCCTTCCAGCAGGCAGAAGGTTCAACCTCGCGTAAATATGGTGGAACTGGCCTTGGGTTGTCGATCAGTCGCGGGCTTGCAGAACTTCTTGGTGGTACGATTGAACTCGAAAGCTTACCGGGAGAAGGTAGCATCTTCACGTTGTATCTGCCGATCGGGGGCAAGCCGATCACATCATCAAAGGACAGAGCGCCTGACAGCATTAAGGCAATTCAGCATTTTGCAACTGAAGATCAGGACCTGAACACTTTACTTGGATCATTGAAGATCACAAACGAAGGTGTCGAAAACCGGACCGGGATGGAAATCGTGAATGAAATGATTAACGAGGCCGGCGATGATCGCAACAATGTTCAAACCAGCGATCAGGTTGTGCTTATTGTTGAGGACGATCTGCGCTTCAGTAAGATTATTATTGACAAAGCCCACACGCTGAACCTGAAGGCAGTAGTTGCAACAAACTATCTTGAAGTATTCGACTTTATCAACCGCTTCAACCCGATAGCCATGACATTGGACGTCAAACTTCCGGATACGAGCGGCTGGAAGGTCATCGATCTTCTGAGAAATGATTTGAATTACCGGCATATTCCGATTCACGTAATCTCGGGAGAAGAAAATCGTGTGCTTGCATTGAAACGCGGAGCAAGAAGCTTCCTCCTGAAACCGCTGGATAACGACGCGTTGGATGAGCTATTCGCTGATATCGTGGAGTTCAACGAAAAGAAAGAAAAGAACGTGCTTGTTGTCGAGGACAACGAAATCGACTCGTCACAAATCGCGAAGATCCTGAAAGCAGAAGACCTGCATGTTCACATCGCAACAACCGGAAAGGATGCATTTGAAAAGATGGAACAAATGGACTTCGATTGTATCATTCTCGATTACACCCTTCCGGATATCTCCGGCCCTGAGCTTGTACAAAAAGTCAGCAAGACCAAGAAGAAGCTAACACCTGTTATCGTGTATTCGGCGAAAGATTTCAGTAAGCATGAGCTTTCACAAATCAATCAGAACTCTAACACAGTGTTATTGAAGGGTGTGAACTCCATCGAACACCTGTTGGAAGAAACAATCACGCATCTTCACATTGCACACCGCGATCTCATCCCTGAAAAGCGAAAGATCATCGAGAACATCCGCAGCAAGGAAGACATCCTTACAAACAAGACGGTACTCGTTGTTGATGATGATGTTCGTAACCTCTTTGCGCTGACAACGGTGTTTGAACGTTACAATATCAATGTAATCACCGCTGAATCCGGTAAAGAAGCCATTCAGACACTGAATGAGAACAACAAGATCGAAATGGTGTTGATGGATATCATGATGCCTGAGATGGACGGATATGAAACAACGCAAAAGATCCGGCGCGAACACAAGAATAGTTCGTTGCCAATCATCGCAGTGACCGCGAAAGCGATGAAAGGCGACCGACAGAAGTGTATAGATGCTGGTGCGTCTGATTATATCACCAAGCCGGTTAAGATAGATCAGCTTCTATCGTTAATGAGATTGTGGTTTTGTAAATAAATAAATTGAGGTTTACATTTCAGATTTCAAGTTTCAGATTTAATTTATTTGAAATTTGAAGTCTGAAATTGCAAATTGAAGGCATGCAGCCAAAGATCTTACTTGTAGATGACCGCGAGGATAACCTCCTATCCATCGAAACCATCCTGGAGCCCGATGGCTATACATTCATTAAGGCCAATTCAGGAAGACAGGCGCTGAAAATCCTATTGAATGAATATGACTTTGCCATGATCCTCATGGATGTCAAGATGCCGAATCTTAACGGGTTCGAGACAGCTTCATTGATCTATGAGCGTGAAAAATTAAAACACATTCCCATCATCTTCATCACGGCCAACAATTTTGGCGATGACAATATTTTCAGGGGATACCAGGCAGGTGCCGTTGACTATATCTATAAGCCTATCAACCCGGGCGTACTGCGTGCAAAGGTTTCAGTTCTCATCGATCTTTATAAGAAGAACAGACAATTGATTGCCCAGGAACAACGCCTCGTCGCTATCAATAGAAACCTGGAGCTTGAGGTTAAGGAACGCAAAGCATCTGAAGAAAAAATAAAACAGCTCAACCGCCAGTTGCTTGAAAACATAGCAAGCCTTGAATCCGCTAACAAAGACCTCGACCGGTTTGCATTCATGGCGTCCCACGATCTTCAGGAGCCTTTGCGCAAGATCAGAATGTTCAGTGACAGGCTACATCTGAAATACCTTAATATTCTCGATGAAGACGGCAAGACAAATATTTCACGTATTCAAAAGGCTGCTGAACGCATGCAAAGCCTGATCACGGATATTCTAACGTTCTCAAAAATAGCAGTTGACAAGGGAGGTTTCGTTGAAACTGATATTAATCAGCTCCTAAGTGATGTGTTGACCGATCTTGAAGAAGAAATTCAATCCAAGGGCGCTTCGATTACAATCGACCAGATTCCTGTCCTAACAGTTAATCCGGGATTGATGAAGCCGCTATTTCAAAACCTGATCGGAAATGCTCTAAAATACAGCAAAAGGGATACGAAACCCCTCATCCGCGTCTCGCATGAGATAAACGTTGTTAATGGTCGCGGCAGGGATGGCAAAGACCGTTACTGTAAAATAATGATCCAGGACAATGGCATTGGTTTCGACCAGAAATATGCCGAAGAAATATTTGCCATGTTTAAGCGATTACACCACAATTCTGAATTCGAGGGAACAGGCATCGGCCTGGCATTATGTAAAAAGATAGTTGAACAACACAAAGGCTATATCTCTGCACGAAGTAAAGTTAACGAAGGCTCGACTTTCATTATCTCATTGCCGCTGCAATCAAAGGTAGAATCGGTTTCGTATGCCCAAAGTAATTAATCACCAACCGGCCGGTCGCTCCAATTAGTAGACAATACTTTTGTCAATGCGGAGCAGAGATCCTCAAACCTCGACGGTTTCAGTAAATGATGGACCGCCCCCAAATGTTTAATCTCTTCAATATCTCGCGGCGCAAACGATGTTGAGTACATAATCACCGGAACCAGCCGCAGATTGCGGCCCGTCTTGATGTCGTGCAACACCTGCTTGCCATTTTGTTTTGGCATATTCATGTCGAGGAAAATCAGATCTGGCAACAAAACAATATCTGACTCGATTTGTCGAAACGCTTCTTCTCCACTGGTCGCTGCGAAGCACACTATGTCCCGATCCACCTCGCGCAAGGCCTCCATAAAGATCTCCTGATCTTCAACGTCATCGTCGATGATAAGCAGCCGTCGGTAGTATTTGTCGGGTTTAGTTTCCATTGAATGTATTACAAGATACAAATGCTCCCGCAATTGAGCGGTAGTAACAGTCCATTTTGTTTAATGCTTCAACCAATCGTAACCACGTTCAGCGGCACTATTCTTTACATAGTAAGTCGTCATGACTAAAGGGAATATCCGACTACTGATTACACTTTTTGTGATTCTTGCTGCGCTGGCCGTCGGCTGGATTGCAGGGCGCTCACTATTTGTCACGGTGCTTCATTCCAAAGTAGAAGAACAACTCTACGCGCTTCGCGACGAAGGCTATATCGTCGAATACGACTCGATAAGAGTAGACTGGGATGAGAATGTGATCGAAGTGTTTAAGTTATCCGTAAAGCGTGACATTGACACAGCGCTATGTGCCTCTGGACAATTCCTTTCGGCGCATTACATCCGGGCAGAAGGATTTGATGTGCCGAACCTGCTCTTTAGACGAATCCTGCAATTCAGTCTGCTGCGGTTGGACTCGCCTAAGCTTTCAATTTATGACAACTTCTTTCTGAAAGACACCGTAGCGCGGGAGCGTTCGACGTTCGCGATAAACATTGAGCAGCTTTCTCTTCCTGATCTGGTGATTGAACGCGCCAGCATCGAGAATTGCTCTTACATCGCACGTTACAACGCTAATATTTCAATGAGCGAATTTGCGCTCGCTTTTTCCGATGCCGAGCCAACAGTTTTCAGATTTAAAGAAATGCAAAGCGACAGCATTCGGATTGTTAGGCCAGACGATTTTTATACCTTCAAAATCCAACGCATTTACGCGCATAGGGATTCGAATATTTTTCGGCTCGACACACTTACAATACATCCACATTTTGGCAAGATAGAATTTGGCAGGAAGGTCGGCTTTCAAACTGATCGCTTCGAAGGAATGATTCCTTACGTCAATATGTACGGCCTGCGAATCAACACCGGGGACACAACTTTCCTTATCGCCCGTAAGATTACAACGCAGCTATTCCTGAAAGCATTTCGCGATAAACGTATCCCGATGAAGGACGTGTATAAGCCGCTCCCAATCGAACAACTCAACAGTTTATTTTTTGGACTAAAAGTCGACTCGATTGTCCTGAATAAAAGTCTCGTCGTTTACGAGGAGTTTGCCGAAGACGCCGATTCGAGCGGTCACGTAAAATTCGACAACCTCTTTGCCCTTATCAGGAATGTCGATAACACCAATGGAAAGAAGGGGCAAACATACCTTTCAGCAGAAAGCACATTCATGGGACAAGGGAATGTTCAGTTACACGCTACTTTTCCGCATGATCCAAGAGTAAAGCATAAAGTCACCGGAAAAATCACCAATATCAATCTGTCAACGCTTAACAAAATGCTTGAACCAGTTGCCGGTGTACGGGTTGAACATGGCCATCTTAACAAGCTCACCTTTGCTTTTTCTGCAAACAATGAACACGCAGGTGGCGAAATCGAGCTGTTCTATGACAACCTCAAGCTCATAACTTTTAAGGATAAAGACGATGGAAAAAAGGGAAATCACAATGAAAAACGAAAGGACGGATTCAAAACTTTCATTGTGAATACATTCATTGTGAAGAAGGATATGGACCACAAAACACCGAAAGAAAAAAGACGCGGCACCATTGGCAATGACAGGGTTCTTGAAAAATACATCTTCAACTATTGGTGGAAGTCTGTCGCTTCCGGACTCAAGTCAGCCTACAATGTCGACAAGCTCGAAGACAGCAAGCTACTCGACGCACTAAAGGGAAATGATGAAGGCTCCGATTAATGCGGCACGCTTATTTATTCTAACTAATTGATAGAAAGTAAGTGCCATGTATTCGAAGGTGAATAAAACATGGCGCGTTGTGTTGGTTGTATTAGTGTTGTTGGTTTGTTTCCGGCTTGCCCTCCCCTACATCATTACGCGCTATGTGAACAGTGTTATCAATCAGCTGGACGGCTATCGCGGCAGTGCGCATGATGTTGATGTTCACCTTTTCACCAGCACGTATACCATCGACACCATTCGGATTTATCGCAATAATGCTGACAAGAACCGCCCCCTTGCGGAGATCCCAATGACAGAGATCACCATTGACTGGCCGTCTGTATTCAAAGGGAATTTTGGAAGTGAAGTTATCTTCCACGAACCTCATCTAAGAATTTCCGATCACGGTTCAGGCTACACTTCAACAAGAACAGACTGGCTTGCGACTACAGGCAAACTATCACCTCTGGCAATCAGTCGCATACGTATCAATGGCGGTCAAATAACCTATCGTGATAGCACAACCCAGATAACATTGCTACAGAACGTACAGATGGATGCGTTGAATCTAAATGCGAATGAGATGGATAACTCAAAAGATGAGTTGCCTTCGCGTGTCTATGTACAGGCTCTATCGATCGGCAATGGACAGCTCAATGTTGCAGTGAAGCTAAATCTGGCTTCCAACTTTCCACAAATGGACATGGACGTTCGATTTGAAAAAGTGAAAATGGAGGCATTAAACAAATTGCTTGGAAGGAAAATGGCCATCAGTATTGAAAATGGGAGTTTCAATCTCTTCGGCGAAATATCAAGCTTCGAAGGGAACATTACTGGTTTCCTAAAACCAATCTTTACCGACCTCACAATTGGATCGCAGCAGGATCGTATTGAACAGGTTGAGGGACTATGGGTCAGCTTTGCAAGTCTTATTCAGGAAGCTGCGTTACAACAGCGAAATAATCAGTTTGCAACAAGGGTAATCATTGACGGAGATGTACAATCCTCAGACTCCCCATTTCTTCCTGCACTATGGAATATTTTCAGCAACGCTTTGATCGCAACTGCATCGGAAATTGACGACCCTTCAGATGAGCGAAGAACTGCATCGACGACTTCAGAAAAAACTGAGACGATTACTGAAGAGCCAAAAAGCAAAAAAGAAGAAAGACGCGAGCGCCGCAGAGAAAAACGCGAAGAACGAAAAAAACAAAAGCGCGAGAAGAAAGAAGGCTTAAGCGAGAACTAGTCGCCTTTCAAAGGTAATCTTTCAAATGATTTAACCGAAGCGGCTTTTCAATCAGCGTAAGCGGATACGTGCGGTTCATCAGATCACCGGGGAGGTATTGCGAGGCGCTAATTAGGTTTATTTTGCATTTCGGAACAAGCACGTGAATGTTGTCAAGTTGTTCCCAACCAAGGCCATCGGGCAGATTGTTATCAATAAACAACACCTCCGGTTTCACTTTTTCGATCAAATCGAGCCCGTCAGAAAGGTTATGTGCCATGTGCACTTCATATTCCGGACTGAGATCCAGTAAAAAACGCTTGATCAGATCACATAAGTCTTTTTCATCATCGACAACAACCACTTTTTTTCTGATCATAAACAGCCGGATTCCTCTTGTAATAATCGTGAATTATAAGAAAAGGTTTTGCAAAAGAAATAAAAATCCTGGAGTACGTGCAGCGATGGCGCGTAATGCTGTTACAGGTACAGTTTTTTTAAGCATCCATTCCATACAAACCTTTAATTTAATTAAATACAACAATTATGAACTCAACAAGCAAAGTACTGTTAGCGGTGATTGGCGCTGCGGCAGCTGGTGCGATTGTCGGGATGCTCTTAGCTCCTGAAAAAGGAAGTGATTTACGCAGAAAACTTTCAGAATCTGCAGGTGACTGGTCTAACCAATTGAATCAACTTTTGGCTAGCGGAAAGGAACAGCTTAACAATCTGAAATCAAGCGTTGCCAACCAGAACCAGGATCTGGCGGAAGAGGAAACAAGCAACGAAGGCTACGACACTGCAAGAGAAAGAATGTAAGAGGCTGACTGTCTCATACTCAAAAAATGAGACAGTCCACCTTTACCTGAAGCTCCCAACCATGAACGCTGCTCGCGAAAATTCAGCCTCCTTACCTGGCAAAGAAAAAATCAGGTATATCCGACACAAAGCAAAAACATTAACGGACGACATTGGCGAGCTGCTCGACCTATATTACAGGCTTGCAATTGTAACAGCCACTGAAAAAGCATCGAATGCTGCGGCTGTTAGTATCACAGCGACAATCATAATATTTCTTTTGATGTTCACATTATTTTTCCTGGGCCTCGGGTTCGGATGGTTTCTGGGAGAGAAACTTAATAGTGTGTTCGCAGGATACGCGATTGTGGCAACATTCTTCGTTATACTTATCATTCTGATGCTTGCGATTCGGAAAAACGTCGTGTTTCCTTTTATCAGAAACCTGGTGATCAAACGCATTTATGAGTGATCCGCGCATCATATCAAACTACAGCGAACTTCTCCTTGAGAAGAAACATCTTGAGCAATCAATCCACAAGCAAAAAAGTATTATACGTCACAACGTCGATGAATTCAAGCTGGACTTTGAAAAAGAAATCCAACCTGCCCTTGCTGCAAGTAAAGTAATCACGCAAATTTTTGAAACTTCTTCCCAACAGCAACAACTACTTAGAATGGCGCTGACCACCGTTACCCATTTTACAATCAGATTATTATTCCGAAAATCCAATATCCTTTTCACCACTGTGCTACCTGTTATAATCAGCACTATTGTTTCGCGGTTCACGTCAAAAAGTGCTAAATCTTCATTGCACCTTTGAGAGTAGAAAGCCAATAGTTGCGGATGTTCGCAACAACACTTTTTACTTCATCAAACGTGGAAGGCTTTACGATGTAGGTATTTGCCCCGATTTCGTAGCAAGCCTTAATTTCAGCTTCATTTCTCGTGGTAGTGTAAACAATCACAGGAATTTTTTTATACAACGGGTGAGTCTTAAGCTCGTTTAGCGTCTCCTTGCCATTCTTTTTAGGCATATTAAGATCCAGAAGAATAAGTTCAGGATAATTCCCATCGTTCCTCCCCTGAAGGAATTGCAAGAGATCCACACCATTTTCAACAAAAACAAGCTCTTCTGTATCGCCGGCCTCCTGGAAAGCATTATTAAGAATAAACCGGTCGTCCAGGTCATCTTCCGCAACGAGAATAAGTGCCTTTCTCATATACGAAAAGTAATCAAAACATATTTGAAACATTTCAGCAAAAAGTTATACAGCCTATTTAATCGGTATTGCGCGTTCCTTCCGGCTTAACTGCCGCTGTGATAGCTTAACAGCCGCTTCGCATAGAATAGGCATTCAAATTTTCACAGTAGTTAAAAGCGATGTTATGATACGACCAGAAAAACCTGCCGGCCCGATAAAGCGCCATGGGCCTGAAAGAAAAACGAATCGAAATAAAATTGACGTAAATGCCGGCAAATCCGTTGAGAGGAAACCCGATGACGATGCGCACGATGACGATCCTTCAGACAAGATCAGCAGACCTGTTACGAATCAGGATGAGCAGCGGCAAATCACGAACGCCGGTAACGACCAACCTATCGGGGAAGCTGAGCGCGAAGGTGATTAGAGGATCAAGCAGAAATTTGTTCGGCCTGGTTGAAAGTAACAATAAACGTAGTGCCAATCGACACCTTGGATTTCACTTCAACCACTGCGTTATGCGATTGCAGAATATTAAGGGTCGACGCAAGACCTAAGCCAATTCCGTTACGTTTAGAAGTGAAATACGGCTCAAATAACTTCGAAAGATTTTCCGGTGGAATACCACAACCATTATCTGTTATTTCAACCGAATAGTTTTCTTCATTGTGAATAACGTGCAGATGCAGCTCTCCATTTGGGTGGTTGATTGCTTCAATTGCATTTATTATAATGTTAAGAAACGCGATCTTAAGCTTCTCCTTGTCGCCATTAATGTAACATGCGAGATCTGGATAGTTAACGTGAAGTTTAATCTGCTTTAGCGTGAGACGATCCAACGCGGCGCTTATTGTTTCGTCAATGATTGTTTGAAGCGGCACCTTCTTAAATACAATCTCTGTAGGTCTCGAAGAGGTCAGCAGCTCGGTGATCAGGTCGTTGATCCTTTTTCCGTTGCGTTCAATGATATCAAGATAGATTTTATCATCTGGCTTGGTGATGCCTGTTAGTTGCTCCAACGACATATGAATGTTGCTGAGCGGATTGCGAACCTCATGAGCAAGCGTGCGCACCAATCTTCCCGTTGCAGCCAGCTTTTCTGCAAGTAATGTGGCGCGCTCAGTTTTCTTTTGATTAGTAATGTCGTGTAAAATGCCCTGAAGATATCGGTCATCGTGACTATCTTTTTCCAGTGAGAGAAACAGGATGCAATTTCGTTTTTTCCCTTTGGTATTGTAGATCTCTACCTCCAGATCATTCACTTCGCCCTTTATCGCAAGTTGTTCGCGAATTGCGTGATGAAAGTGTTCGCCTTCAATGATTTCATAAAGACTGGTTCCAAGAATTTTTTCTTTTTCCGCGCCGATTAGATTAGACATCGATTCGTTAACATCTTTCAGCAATAAGGTTTCAGTTGTTGTAAAAACTGCTTCTTTAGATTTCTCAAAGATATTACGATACTTTCGTTCATTTGCTTTCAATGCCTTCAGGGTCACCGCGCGTTCCAGCGAGTAGCGAATGCATCGTTCGAGCTTTTCAGTTGTCAATTCCGACTTTACAAGATAATCGACTGCTCCCATTTCCATCGCCTGCTTGTCGATGGCTGAATTCCCTTTACCGGTCAACAGAATGATCGGTTCTTCACAGTTGATCGAACAGGCTTCGCGTAATAGATCAATACCGGTTTTTGCGCCCAGACGGTAGTCGACAAAATAAAGATCATATTCCTTTCTCCCTATTATGTCAAGCGCGTCCTTGTAGGAATAACACCAACCGATTTCAAAGGTCTGATCCTCGATGCCTTGAATAAAAGCACTGGTAAGGATATAGTCATCCTCATCATCATCGATAACAAGGATCCGGACGGGTTGCATAGCGGGTGAAGACTGATTCATTAAGTTATTGCTTTTCCGGCAGTATAACCGAAAACACAGAGCCCTTTCCTGGCATTCCCTGCGCACGGATTACGCCACCGTGATTATCAGCTATTTTTTTGCAGATAGCAAGGCCAATCCCGGATCCCGGATATTCGGATTTTCCGTGAAGTCGTTGGAATATCTGAAAGATTCGCTCTTCATAGGCAGGCTCAAACCCGATTCCATTGTCGGTGATGGAAATCAGGTGATAACGTTTCTTTGTATCAAGCTGCATTTGCTTCACCTGGTCAGCGCTTGCCGCAATGCTACTGATAGTAATGACCGGGGCTTGTTCGCTTGCGCGAAACTTAATTGCATTTGACAAAAGATTTGTAAAAAGCTGAAGCATTTCCGTTGGGATTGCCTCGAGTGTTGGTAATTCATGAACGCGAATTTTCGCCCTGCTCTCCTCAATCTTTATTTCCAGGCTCGCAATCACTTCCTGCAAAATTAAATTCAAGTCGATCACGACGAAGTCTCGCGATGAGCGGCTCGTCCTTGAAAACTCGAGCAAATTATCAATGAGTACCTTCATGTTTTCAGTTGACACAAGAATACGACTCATAAATACGTGTCCATCCTGGTCAAGATTGGTTCCGTACTTGGCTTTTAACCGTTCCGTAAACATCGTTATCTTTCTCAATGGCTCTTGAAGGTCATGCGACGCTACATAGGCAAATTCCTCGAGTTCTTTATTTGTTCTGTTAAGATCCCGTAGTGCTTTTTCTTGTGCGACCTGGAACTGTCGTATTTCGGAAATATCCTTCAATATGCCCACCAGTCCAGACATAGCGCCTGTTTCGTCCCGAATAATTTTTCCTTTCGATGAGACGGTTTTAATTTCGTCATTGTATGTTCGCACATCAAAAGTAAAATCGAATTCACGTTGATCGGCAGGTGCCTGGAGAATACTCATAAGGTTTGCGCGATACTCCTCCAAAACATGCGACATGAAGAAGTCAAGTGAAGGCTTTACAAGACCCTCGTTGTAGCCGAGCAGTTTATATATGCCCGGTGTCCATGAAACATCTTTCGTGGATACATCGTAAACCCATGTTCCGTATTGTAGTAAGTCCTCCGTATCTCGAATGACTGACTCATCCAATGTTAATTGCTTCTTCATCCGCACAGTCGTTCAACAAAAAATGACGACAGACTGTTTAGCTGTCCGGCTAAACAGCGTTTGCACCAAAGAGACTATTCCCTTTCGTGCAACGCTGGTGTTGCTGTCTGATTTAGATTTAAAGTTCCTGGTTATTCAGGTCTTTATACTGTTTGATCTTGTTGTAAAGCGTCTTCCTGTCGATTTTCAGCAACTTCGCAGCTTTACTTTTATTGAAATCAACTTTTTTGAGTGTCTCTAATATCCACTCATACTCCGCGTCAATACTTACGCTTTTCAAACCGGCCTCTCGAACGGCTGGTGATACTGCAGGCGCCGCAATGGCTTCGCGCTGTGCAATAGTTGACGTTGATGTTGGCTCAGGCGTATTCTCGAACTGTAGTTTACGATAGTTGACCAGTTCAAACGGAATACTTTTGATATCGATCACATTACTATCTGACAAAAGTGTCGCGCGCTTTACCACGTTCTTAAGTTCGCGCAGGTTTCCATGCCAAACATATTTTTTGAAAACATCTTCCACTTCAGGTGAAAACCGCTTCACGTTTTTATTGAGTTCTTTGTTAGTCTGCGTTAGGAAATGGTTTGCGAAAACCATGATATCGTTGACGCGTTCTCGTAATGGCGGAACACTGATCTGAAATTCATTAAAGCGGTGATACAAATCTTCACGGAATTGTCCTGCCCGACATGCATCCCAAAGTCGTCTATTGCTTGCTACCATAATCCGCACGTCAAGATCAATATCTTTTGTACCACCTACTCTTCGCATTTTACGTTCCTGTGTTACGCGCAGCAACTGTACCTGTACATCGTATGGAAGGTTACCTATCTCATCGAGGAAAATAGTTCCACCATTGGCAAGCTCAAAGCTTCCGATTTTTTGTCCGACAGCACCGGTAAATGACCCTTTCTCGTGGCCAAACAATTCACTTCCGGCTAGCTCTCGTGAAAGCGTTCCGCAGTCAATCGCAATAAAAGGTTTGTGTGCTCTTTTACTACGTTTGTGAACTTCCTGCGCAATCACTTCTTTACCACTACCGCTTTCGCCATAGATGATAATACTATAATTAGTTGGGCCTACCAGATCGATCTGATTCAGAATATTCTTGAAGTCAGGGCTATCGCCAAAAATGTAACCACCAGGTTCCTGGTTGATTTTCTTCGCGTTAATTAACGCGATTTTGTCAGCCTCCTTAAGTTCAGCACCGTTTTCTGCGGGCTGAATTGCGTCTGATGCCTTTGGCTCTTCCGTTGATTTGCTCGCGAGCGCCTTACGAATCGTTAGAAGAATTTCGTCTGGTAACAATGGCTTTGTAACATAGTCCATTGCTCCCAGTTTCATCACCTCAACAGCTGTTTTAATGTTACTATAGCCGGTGATAATGATGACTGGAACAGAAGGATTTCTCTCCTTTATTTTTTTGAGAATTGAACTTCCGCTCATGTCTTCGAGTCTGAAATCGCAAAGGATAAGATCGGGCTCAACTGTTTCCAGAATTTCGAGCGCAAGCTTACCAGTTGTTGCTTCCAATACTTCAAAGCCGTGCTTTGACAGGAAACGTTTCAGTACGAAACATAAATCTTTGTCATCATCAATGATCAGTATTTTTTCCATGGGTGATTGATATATTCTTCTTTCTTAAAATTTAAACTTACTAAGCAAGGAACGCGCGCATTTGCGCAGCAGGAATGTGCAATTGCTCCCGATACTTTGTTACCGTTCGGCGCGCGATTTCGAAACCGCGTTTTGCCAACACTTTGACGAGTTGTTGATCTGAATAAGGACAACGCTTGTCTTCTGCCTGAATGACTTCCTGGATTGCTTGTTGTATTACTTTATTGCTTACCACCTCGCCTTTGTGATTTGCAATACCTTCTGTAAATAATGATTTAAGTAAAACGTTTCCAAAATGTGTCTGCACATATTTGTTACACGTAATACGCGACACGGTGCTTATGTCAACTCCAACCATATCTGCAACGTTCTTAAGGATCATAGGCTTCAGCTTCGTGATATCGCCTTCCTGGAAATAACCTTCCTGTATACGGACGATCGCTTCCATTACCTTCAGCATCGTAGTCTCGCGCTGTCGAATGGCGTTTACAAACCATTCCGCCGCGTTAAGCTTGCTTTTCAAGTATTGTTTCGACCGGTTATCTGTGCCGCTTTTCTCAGTGTCATAAACCATTTTTTTCCATGATGAGCTGATGCACAGCTTGGAAGAACGTTCGCGTGCAAGCATCACGTGCGTTTCGTCATCCTCCTGTGTAAGAATAAAGTCAGGGAGGATTGTCTCAGTTTGAGGTGACCCTGTGGATGCCGTCACAGGTTTCAATTTCAAAGTCCCCAACAGATGGAACGTATCCTTTAAATCTTCTTCCTCGATTTTCAATTCGGTAATGATGCGTTCAAAATTCCGGTGCATCAATTCACTGTAATAATTATCGAGAATACGTAACGCAAGCTTCACATCCGGTCCCTGCTGCATCTGCTTCAATTGCATCGTCAGGCATTCCTTGATGTTTTTCGTTGCAACGCCAATTGGCTCAAGTTGCTGGATAATGCAAATCACCCGCTGAACAAGCTCCGGTTCAATCCATTTATTGAACTTGAGCGAAAAATCGTCAGCCAGGGCCTCCGTTGAAAATTCGAGGAACCCTTCGTCGGTTAAGCTATCAATGATAAATTCTCCGATTTCGCGTTCATTCTCGGCCAGTGGATAAAGTGCAAGTTGATTCTTAAGTTCCTGACGGAAGTCTTCCATTTCAACAAGAGGTTTTTCAATCGGTGCCTGTGTCTGGAAGTGCTGGGCATTTTCCAGCCTATAGTCTGGTGTATCGTCATAACAATACTCCTCATAGTCTTTGTAATCCTGAGCGGCATCCTGTGAAGGTGTTTCGAAGTTGCTATCCTCATCTGCTTTCTCTTCGATCAATGGATTTTCCTCTAGCTCATTTTGAATACGCTGCTCCAATTCAATAGTATTCAAATGCAATAATTGCAACATTTGAAGGTGTTGAGGATGTATCTTCAGTTGTTGCTTCTGTGTCAGGTTCTGGTATAGCATATCAACAATTAAGGGTCGGTTACACACCACCAGAGATACAAGCTTGGCACCACTTTATTCGATATTGAAAAAATAATCTCATAAGCATTGATTTACAGCCCCTTACATTTAAAAAAATGTGCCAAAAAGTGTGGGCCTTTTGAAGCAGCTGAGGAATGTTTTCCCGTTAGACCCATCCTAAATATACTATAATGTGGAAAAAATTGCTCATCGTTTACCTGGTTTTTGGGCTTTCTGTCGCTATTCTGGCCGCATTGTCATTGTATGCTTTCCAGCGGTTTAATGCCTATGTTGAGTATGGTCAGGCCGTTGACCGCAATCATTATATTATTAGCGAGTTAAATGCGCTCCGCATTCAACTTACAGAAGGCGAAAACAACCAACGCGCGTTTATCATCTTTAATGATTCTTCATTTTATCATAAATACGAGGAGTACGTTAATGAATTAACAAGAACATTTGCCCGCATTCATCATTTGCTGGGAAATGACAGTCAGCAACGGAAAAGGCTACACGCATTAAACATCAGCATCAAAAGTCAGCTAGACTACCTGCGCTCGGGAATGATTGTCGGTTATCCGGTGACCGATTACAAGTACGAGCGAGCATACATGGATAAATCTTTGTCCATCATCAACGATATTGAAAATTCTGAACGCTTCATCCTTCAAACCCAGCTTGATATCCGCCATCAGTATGAGGCTACCACTCCTCAAAACTTTTCACTCGTTTTCATTTTCACCCTCATCATTTTTTGCTTGTCCTTTTTCTTTCTCGTGCAACAATACCGGCGACGGATTAATTACCAAGAAAAGCTCGAGAAAAACATTCTTGAATTAAACCAAGCGAATTCCGAATGGGAGCAGATCGCGTATATAGCATCGCATGATTTGCAAGAGCCACTTCGAAAAATCAGGACCTTCGTGGATCTCGTTAATAAAAAACACAGCGCGCATCTTGATGTCGATGGACAATCTCTGATGAAGCGAATAGATGCGGCATCAGCCCGCGCGCAATCACTAATGACTGACATCGTAAACTACAACCTCGTTGTCTACCCGCGTGAGGAAAAGATGACTGTCGATCTGAATGATGTGGTTAACGATTTAAGTCATGAACTCCAGCCTATCCTTCAGGAAAAAGCTGCAAGAATGGAACATGAGGATCTACCAATGGTTACTGCATATCCAACACAAATGGAAATGCTTTTCAAAAGCCTCATTGAAAACAGTCTGAAATTCTCAAGGCCGGATGTCGCCGTCCGGATTTCCATTTCCTCCACGGTGATCGACAGCAAACAACTTCCCATTTCACAGCATTTGTCATATGACCAATATTATAAAATCGTATTTCAGGACAATGGAATTGGTTTCGAGAATAAGTTTTCAGACAAGATCTTCAGAATGTTCCAACGCTTGCATGGACAAGAATCGCAATATGGAGGACGTGGTATCGGCCTGGCTGTTGTCAAGCGGATCATGGCTAATCATACAGGATTTATTGTAGCGCGGGGAAGGCCGGATCGCGGCGCGAAGTTTACCTTATATTTTCCCGTTCTGTCATAACAGGAATCGGCTTCTTAAAAACAAAACTCATCTGTGAATAAGCCATCGAAACCAACGCAACGGTGACAATGAACACCTTGGCCTTCATGTGTGTTGAATAGACCCATACGATTTCAGCTCCGCTTCCTGTTCCTGGCATCACGCATGAATCGAGGATCGTTTTTGTAAATGCTTTGAATATTGGTAAACGTGTTCTCATAGACTTACTTCCATTAACACTTAAGAAAAGCGGGTGCCGCTTATACCAGCGTGAATTTTAACACGTCGTGCGAAAAAATATCCTCAACAGCTGTTAAGGAAGTGAGGTAATGATAAAAAAGTGTGGAAGTTGAAAGCAAAGGTCAGAGAATTGCGCAGTCTCATGGTCTCAAGCGAAGGTACTAACGGGCACACGATTATTTTATTCTTCTGAAATAAGTAGAAGCTATGTTGCGCTGGACTTTAACATTTCTGATCGTTGCCATGATTGCAGCAATATTCGGATTTACCGGAATCGCAGAGGGAGCCGCAGACATCGCGCAGGTGGTGTTTTATATTTTTCTGGTATTCTTCGTGATCTCTTTGATTGCCGGAGCTTTTCGAAAGGCTGATTAATGATGCTTTGCTGCCGGTCCGTGTCTTTTATCGCGCAGCTCTTTTACTTCTTGCTTTAAGATAAAAACAGCTGCTTTGTCTGGTGTGATACCTGACCCGTAACGTAAGGTGTAAACTTTTGTGAACTCGGCACCGAAATAAAGGATGATAGAGCTGTAATACACCCATATCATGATGATCATAATGGACGCTGCCGCACCATACGTAACACCGATGGAAGATGCGCCGAGATAAAATCCAATAAGGAATTTACCCACTAAAAAAAAGACGGCGGTAAAGAATGCCCCGACATAAGCATCCTTCCATTTCACTGTTCCATCCGGAAGCACTTTAAAGATGATCGCGAACAGCGTCGAGATCACAAAAAACAAAACGACGTAATTCAGTACTTGAAAAACAACGACTGTTGCGTTATCAAAAAACTGTCGGAGTTTATCGTAAAGAATATCCATCAATGCATGTACCGCCAGCGATACCATGAGAATAAAACCAAAGCTTACTATCAACGAGAAAGAGAGTAATCTGTTGATGAGTAGCTTTAACCAGCCTTTCTTCGGCTTCGGCTTTAACGACCAGATGTAATTGATTGAGTCCTGAATTTCCGCAAAAATACCGGTAGCGCCAACGATGAGAACGAGAATGCCAATTGCAGCACCACTTGCGCTCAACTGCGATTCCTCTATATTCTGAATGATCTGTTGAATTTGAAGCGCAGCGTCATTGCCCACCAATCCATTGATCTGGTAGAAGAGTTTTCCTTTTACAGCATCCCTGCCAAAAAAGATTCCCGCAAAGGAGATGAGTAAAATGAGTACCGGACCAAGAGAGAATATTGTGTAATACGAGAGAGACGCGCTGAGTTTCATTCCATGATCCGCCAGAAATTCACTTCCGGCTTCACGCAGAACGAACCACCATTTACGCATTCCCAGGAACTTTCTTTTCTATCCCGGGAACCTTCGCCATGAACTTTGACACATCTTCCGATGAGTAAGCACCATAGCCATCGGCGAGTGTTCCTTTCGTTCCGTCCGTGGTTTCAATAACATACAGAATTGAGTTATCGCCAGGATCGGAAACGCCTTCGAACCTGTAAAAATTTACAATGTTAACATCTGCAGGTTTGAAGCTTTTCTTTCCATCGTATGTGCACAGGTGATTTTTTTCGACTTTAAAGTCAGTGGTATATCCCTGTGTTCGCATTTGCGTTTCACATGCTGCGAGATTTTTCATCCAGGGCTCATCGGCACCTTCTTTCCTTTCAAGTAATTCAGGAGATTTCATAAATAATGGTTTTATGTAAACACGCCTGACTCAGCGCATTAAATCTTGCGCCAATTCAGGCAAGTTTGATTTATAGCACGTCTTTAGCTCACAAGGTCACGGGCGTCGCACCGATCCTGTAAACAGTGAGATTACAAACAACACAAGGAACAGGAAGAAAATAAACTTCGCGATTCCGGCAGCCCCAGCGGCAATGCCTCCGAAACCAAAGATGGCCGCAACGATTGCCACTATAAGAAATATGATTGTCCAGCGTAACATACCTTTAATTTTTTAATTGAACATGAAATCAGTGGATGTAAACCCGTGCCATTCGGCCATACAGGGTGTCAAATTCATGTGTTTTGAGATCCATAAATGGATAAACCTGCTTCGCAAAAACCACACAATGGGGAACATTTACTACAGTCGCTTAGCCGAAAAACCCGCAAAGCGGCTTTTCTGGCGATTTTTTGAAAATC
>DASPJN010000236.1:0-6763 GCA_035628595.1 Chryseosolibacter sp. | reverse complement strand
AGTTGTTCCGATTTCGTGAACCTGTACATTATCATTCAGACCTTCATTGACCTTGCTTGTAATAGCAGTCTTGAGAGAGAATTTAGTCCAAAGACCCGAGCGTAGGCTATAAATCAATAGCGCGAGTTTCAAAGCCGATGTGCCGACCAGGACGTACAAACCAATTTCATTTCCGTAATGGCCATATGTAAGAATAATCCCGGCGATGCTGAAGCCAAGACCGAGGAGGCCGACAAGCGTTGTTCCCGGAATAAACAGGATCTCAATGACAATAAGAATGAGACCGATAATTAGAACAGAAACGATGATAAATAACATAAACGCTTTTAGGGACAGTAAAAGTACTCACTATTGTTAAGATGGGAAACACATAACAGCGAAACTTTTAGCGCTATCTAAAATCCGTACTGGCGCGGATAGCCAAATACCCACCACAGGGAGTATTTGTTATCAGGCAAAAACATCAGATTGGAAAAAATTTTCCGTATGCGTCTATCCGTTTGTTGCTATTTGGCGATCATAACCATGTTTTCCTTCGAAAGTCTCGGCCAAACGCTATCTGAGTTCGACAAATACTTTCAGCAGGGAGTCGCGTTATACAAGGAGAAAAGGTATCCGGAAGCAAAAACAGCCTTTGTGGATGCATCTGAGCAATCGCTGAAAAGACATGGTATTGACAGTTACGAATACCGCAATACAATGTGGTACCTGACGTACATTTATATCGCACTGGACGATTTGAAGGCCGCTAAGGATTCTTACGTTCAGGTTATGCGTAAAACAGACGTATCAACAAACGATAATAACGGCTTGATACGCCTTGTCGAAGAAATGGCTGGGTACCTGGGAAAAAAAGACCAGAAATCAGAAGCGCTGGCCTTGCACAAAAAAGCGTTCCGCATGTACCAGGTTTCGTCCGTGGTGCCCGTGCCCGGTGATCTCATTTGGAACGTCAACAACATTGCGACCTACTCCGTTGCCTTAAACAAAGACTCCATCAATTACTATTATGAGGCGGCATTTTCGATGCTACCTCCAAGTGATAACCTATTCGCATCCAATATCAGAGAATGGGTCGATTATGTTTTCAAAACCAAAGCAACAGACTACTTTGATCGTCTTGAAAAAAAGTGTGAGGAGTATATCAAAGCCAAACAAGCGTTGATCCAACCTGATGCCTGGTATGCCGAAATCTGGTATCAGTTTGGAAAAATCCAAAAAGCGAAAGGTCAATTCGAAAGGTCATTGAACGCTTTCTTACAGGCAAAGGACGTCCTGAACAAATTGCCAGACGCCTCTATTCACCAGAAGATCAATGTGCATTACCAGGCCCTTGAGTTTATGAATCAAACAAAAAAATTTGATTCCAGCAGTGACACGTGGGCGAGCGATCTTCGAAACCTCAATGATGCGCTATTACAAACGCAGCCGCGAATCTATTGTGAAAACCTTGTCCCGGTGTTTATGTATTACTTCTACCGCGGACAATTTGAAAAAGCTGAGGCGGTGATGGAAAAAATGCTTCCGATATACGCGAACGTTGTTGGAAAAGATCATCCCGACTATAAAGTGATGGAGCTATCATATCGCGGAGTGATCGAGAAAACAGGCCATCATGAAAAGTTAAATGCGCTGGGAGAAGTTAAAGACTTGTCAAAAAAGGAAACTGCTGCGGCTTTTGACCTTAAAATGGTTTCAAGCGAAATGGATCAAATGGGACGATACACACAACGTGGTGACTACCTGAACGCGCTGAATATCTTTGAAAAGCGGAGTAAGATGTTCAACGACTATTTTGAATCTATCGGTGACTATGATACATACGTCCTTACATTAATTACAGCCGCGTCTTTGTATCGTGAGATTGGAAACCTCCGGCTCGCTGAAGAAAATTTTAGAAAGGCCGAATCGTTAGCGTTGACTAAACTTAAGAAGGGGAATTTTACAGCCGCGAAAACGCTTGGAGCGGTGGGATCTTTCTACCAGCAAACCGGAGCTCTCGCTGAGGCGGAGAAAAAATTCCTTGCGGCGATCGATATCTTAAATGATACCCGCACGCTCATTGATTCGGTGGAAAATGAAAAGGTGTACTACGAAACAGTCAGCTTACTTGGCGGCTTGTATACTGAATGGGGTTATCACGACGACGCCGAGAATGCGCTTCTCAATGTGTTGAGATATTACCGGCGACATCATAAGGAAGATAGTCGCGAGGTCGTCCTCGCCAAGATTGACGTGGCTGATCTTTATCGGGTTATGGAATATTTCTCCTGGGCAGAAATGCTCTATCAGGAATGCGATGCACCCTTAAAGAAAATTCTCGGAGAAGATAATATCCGTTATATCACCTTCCTTCAATCATTCGCAGCCAATCATCAACTACGCGGAAGGTACCGCGAAGCAGAACCGATGTATCTGAAAGCGAAGAACTTCTACCTGTCGAATCTCGGAAGCAAGAGCTCAAGATACACGGGCGTAGTAACAGACTTAGCGATGATGTATTATCACCAGGGAGAGTTCCAAAAAGCTGCAGCCGAGTATGCTATTCTTAATGGAATCCTGCTTTACAAAGCAGATAATTTTTTCCCGGCATTATCAGAAAAGGAAAAAACAAATTTTTACCGCGCTACCGCTAAGTCAATCAACACGTACAACTCGTTTGCCGTCGCGCTCTCGCAAACGGCTCCAGAAAAAGCAGGCGAAATTTATGACCTGCAGTTGCTGACAAAGGGCATGCTTTTTAAATCCACAGATAAAGTTCGTGTAGCGGTAATGAATACGGCCGACGACAGCCTGAAGTCAATGTACCAGCGATGGATTGAAGGGAAAAATTCACTTGCGAAAGTGTATCAGTTGAGCGATGCTGAAAAAAAAGCTGCCTCGATCGATGAAAAGAAAATGGAGGCTTCTTTAAACAACCTTGAAAAAGGAATTACATCACGATCAGAAATGTTCACGTCGCTGATCGTGAAACGCCCAACTTGGCAAATGGTGAAGAATAAACTGGCGCCGGGCGAAGCAGCGATCGAGATTGTTCGCATACGAGAAGCAAAACCTGTGTACAACTTCGCCTACATCGGCAAAGGCGTGATCTACGATACACTTGGTACGAACGGCTCTATGCGCGTGACTGAATTGGTTTCGGATAGATGCATCGCACATAGCGCCGGCGTTAAGGAGTGGGATGTCATTGCTTCCATCAACGGCATCGATACAAAAGGAAAAACGAACGACGAGATTTCTGACTTAATGGCAACAAACCCCGCAAAGCTTACTGGAAAACACAAAGATGGAAAAGAGTTTTCCATCACGATAAAATCAGATTCGGTATTCCGACGTGAATTTCAGCGCCGGCATATTTATGCAGCACTGATAATCCGTCACGACCAGCCAACAGTGAAAGCTGTTATGCTTCCAAATGGAGATGCGCTGGAATCGCGTTACATGAAATACTACTCGAACATGATGCACACAAGGTCCACGGACAAGTTCTCTTACCAGCAATTCTGGGAACCCATAAAAGCGCATCTCGGAAATGCGACGAAGATCTATTTCTCACCTGACGGTGTTTATAATTCGATCAATCTGAATACGCTATACAACACCGCTACCGGAAAATATTTGATTGATGAAGTAGAACTCGTAGTAGTGAGTAATACCTCTGATGTAATTTTTACGAAACCCACAGTATCAACTAACAGCGCAGTACTTGTTGGCTTCCCTGACTACTATCTCAAAAACATTTCAACAACTAATTTTTCTTCCCCGGATACCACATACAAATTCCTTTCGCAGGATACCACCCAACGCTTTATGAAAGGATCATCGATCACGGATCTACCCGGGACTAATGTGGAGGTGAACAAAATTGAGTCTGTTTTAAAGTCTCTGGATTATCAGATTCATAAATACGTTTCGGCCGATGCCTCCGAGCAAAAACTAAAATCAATAACATCGCCGCGGATACTTCACATTGCTACGCATGGATTTTTTCTCGGCTCGGTTGACGACGAAAATGGTGAATCCCGTTCAATCACTGGCGTGACAGATAAAAAATTAAGGGAAAATCCATTGCTTCGTTCCGGTCTGCTTTTGGCAGGATCCGGTAAAACCATTGCTGGACAAAAAACCCCAAATGCCGATGACGGAATCCTCACGGCATATGAAGCCATGAATCTCAATCTTCATGAAACTGAACTTGTGGCCATGTCTGCATGCGAAACCGGTCTGGGAGAAATGATGTCTGGCGAAGGAGTTTATGGGCTGCAACGTGCGTTCCGTGCGGCTGGTGCGCAGTCTGTGTTGATGTCGCTTTGGAAAGTTGATGATCAATCTACGCAGGAGCTTATGTCAACCTTTTATAGGGAATGGATCGGCACTGCGCAACGGCAAAAATCTTTCAGAGAGGCCCAGATGAAAGTTCGTTCGCAATTCCAGCACCCTTATTACTGGGGTGCATTCGTTATGATAGGGTTATAAAAAACATCCGGCATTAACCGGATGTTTATATAATATATCTTAGCTTCTGTTATTAGTATGCGCGTGCAAAAAATACTCTTCGGTTCGAAGGATTACCAGTTCTGATACATTTGCCCTGCTCTTCTTTTGCATCAAGCGGAATACATCTGATAGTCGCCTTAGTTTCTTCTTTGATCAACGTTTCCGACTCAACGGTTCCATCCCAATGTGCTGATACGAATCCGCCTTTTTCGTCGAGTACTTTTTTCATTTCTTCGTACGAGTTCACTTCCGTGATATGATCGTTCCTGAATTGCAGTGCGCGGTTGTAAATGTTTTTCTGAATGTCATCCAGAAGTGCGGGGATCGCAGCTTCAACTTCTTCAAGCTTCACCACCTGCTTGGTTTTTGTATCACGACGCGCAACTTCGACGGTTCCATTCTCAAGATCACGTGGACCAATTGCCAAACGTACAGGCACCCCTTTCAACTCCCATTCCGCGAATTTGAATCCGGGTTTGTGTGTATCGCGATTGTCGAATTTCACAGCATATCCCAGTTTCCTTAAACCGCCGGCGATCTGATCTACTTTTGCCGTAATTTTTACAAGCTCCTCTTCACTCTTAAAAATCGGGACGATAACAACATGTATCGGCGCAAGCTTCGGAGGAAGAATGAGTCCGTCATCGTCTGAGTGTGCCATGATCAACGCGCCCATAAGGCGTGTGCTCACACCCCACGACGTGCCCCACACATGCTCAAGCTTACCTTCCTTCGAAGTAAACTGCACGTTAAATGCTTTCGCGAAATTCTGACCAAGAAAATGTGAGGTGCCCGCCTGCAAAGCTTTTCCATCCTGCATCATTGCTTCTATGCAATAGGTGTCGATAGCGCCTGGAAATCTTTCGCCTTCAGACTTTCTTCCTTTCACCACCGGCATGGCCATAAAATTCTCGGCAAAATCTGCATACACATCAAGCATCTGAACCGTTTCGCGAACGGCATCGTTGGCAGTTGCATGGGCAGTGTGCCCTTCCTGCCAAAGAAATTCTGCAGTGCGTAGAAAAAGACGCGTACGCATTTCCCACCTGACAACGTTTGCCCATTGGTTCACGAGGATCGGCAGATCGCGATACGACTGAATCCATTTTTTGTATGTATTCCAAATAATTGCTTCGCTCGTCGGCCTGACCACAAGCTCCTCTTCCAGCTTCGCTTCCGGATCGACAATCAGCTTGCCTTTGTTATTTGGATCTGTTTTTAACCTGTAATGGGTGACGATCGCGCATTCTTTTGCGAATCCTTCCGCATTTTTTTCTTCTGCCTCGAACAGGCTCTTAGGAACGAAAAGTGGGAAATAAGCATTTGAATGGCCGGTGTCTTTGAACATCTTGTCAAGCGCCTGTTGCATTTTTTCCCAAATGCTGTAGCCATAAGGCTTAATGACCATACAGCCTCTTACATCGGAGTGTTCTGCCAGGTCTGCTTTCTTGACTAACTCGTTGTACCACAAGGAATAATCTTCACTTCTGGTTGGAATTTCTTTCCCCATACTGGTATAATTATTGCGTAATATTGTCGGAAATAATGCGCAAATATAACCGTCATTCGCTTATAATTTATTCAAACTATTCTTCGTGTTTGCGTGTCCAATGAGCGGGCGGTTAGATCCAGATTAAATTGTGTAGATTGTTGAATAGATTTTGTGTTTTTTACGTTGTTAAGGAGAATGGAAATGCCTATGAAAACCAAGAATATATTGCTCGCCCTGATTTGCTCAGTGATGATGCTTCCCCTGGCCGCGCAGGACGTTGAACACGATGATATGTATTTTACTGCGAGTGATCGCGCGAAGCTTAAAGCAAAGCGAAACGGTGAACGTATGCTTGCGCTCAGCAAGCAAAAGGAAGAAGCACAGGCAGAGCAGGATTTTATAAATCCAACCGACAGCTATTCAGCACGTAATATCAATCCTGAATATACATCACGCTCCAACGCTGCAGAAGCACAAGTTGACAACGAGGACTATTTTGTGAACAACTACCAGGTAGCAAGACAGAGCCAGTTTAACGACTGGAACAATAACTACAACAACTTGTATAACAATCAGTGGTATAATAGCGCATATTTTGGTCCGGGCATTAATTCATGGAACACCCCTTATTATGGCAGCTATTACGATGCATGGGGAAGCCCGTGGAATAATCCATACTATGGGTCTGGTTGGTCGAGCTCGTTCAGCTTTAATTATGGCAACTCATGGGGCTATGGTTACAACAACGGATGGGGAATGAACAATGGTTGG
>DASPJN010000235.1:0-6937 GCA_035628595.1 Chryseosolibacter sp. | reverse complement strand
ACATGCATTCGCGCAATGAGATAAACACCTGCCGTCACCATTGTTGCGGCATGGATCAAGGCACTCACAGGTGATGGACCTGCCATGGCATCCGGAAGCCAGCTTTGCAACGGAAGCTGTGCCGATTTTCCGACAGCGCCACCGAGCAAAAGAAAACCGATCAATACAACGGCTGAAGATCCGACTGCCCATACTTCCGGAGCTTTTGTTGCAATCTCCTGGATGTTGAGCGTGCCGAGTGTTGTGAAGAGCATGAACAACGCAACGGCTAATGCGGTGTCGCCGACCCTTGTCATGATGAAAGCTTTGCGCGCAGCGTATCCGTTCTTTTCTTCGTTATACCAAAAGCCGATGAGCAGATAGCTGCACAATCCAACGCCTTCCCAACCAAAATACATGAGCAACAGATTGTCGGCGAGCACGAGGATCAGCATCGATCCGACAAACAGGTTCAGGAAAATAAAAAATCGCGCGTAGCCTTCATCCTCGCGCATGAATTCTGCGGAGTACAGGTGAATCAGAAACCCGACAAAGGTGATGACGAAGATGAAGACAAGTGAAAGGGTATCGAGGTAGAAACTGAAATTGAGATTCAGGTTCATGACAGTGATCCAGTTCCATACCTGTTGTGTCCATACGTTGTCGCCAACGGAAAGAAACTGAATGCCTGTGATGAGCGTCAATAATGCGGATAGCCCGACACTACCGGCCCCGATAAACGGAACAAGATTTTTGCTGCTGCGCGAGCCCAGCATAATCAGCATCAATGCCCCAGCAAATGGAAGTGCAGGAATGAGCCAAAGAAGTTCTTTCATAATCTAAGTCGTTAAGGGTTGACTAACCTCTCATTTTATTTGCTGCGTCACTATCCAGCGTTTTCAGTTGATGGTAGATTTGCAGGATGAGCGCGAGCCCAACAGAAACTTCTGCAGCTGCCATCGTTAAGATGAATATGAACATGATCTGTCCGTCCGCCTGCGCCCAGCGCGCACCGGCAACGATGAACGCCAGTCCGGCAGCGTTCAGCATGATCTCTACCGAGATCAGCATAAAGATTATATTTCTTCTCGTGAGCACACTGATCAGTCCGAGGACGAAGAGTATACCTGATAAGATTAAGCCAGCTTCCAACGGAACGTTTTTCATTTGATCATTTACTAAACGTGTGACATGACAATAAATCCTTATTAAGATTCCTGACTTTCCAGGAAGCGATGCACGACTTTCTTTTTCTGTCGACCCAAATGGTAAGCCCCCACGATGCCAGACATTAACAAGATGCCGCAGAGTTCAACGCCAATCGCGTACGGACCGTACAACGTGATCCCCACTTCTTTTGGCTCGATCACTTTTTCGCTCAGCACGTTTGTCTCAGACGATGTGATCATGTAGATGATCTCGGCAAGCAGGATGAAACTGAGAATGCCGGGCCCGATAAAAATGTTGTTGCCCATCCACGCGCGTTCCTGCTCTACCGATTCCTGTTTCAGATTCAGCATCATGATCACAAAAATGATCAGTACGACGATAGCGCCGGCGTAGACGATTATTTCGAGCGCTGCCATAAATGGTGCGCCTAAAACATAAAACACAATCGCAACCGCAAGAAATGACACCACGAGGTATAGCAATGCGTGGATCATGTTGTAGCGTGTGATCACCATGATGGTAGAAAACACGGCGATCGTTGCGGCGACATAAAAAGTTATCATAGCGCGAAACTTTAAACTTTGAACCTTAAACCTTAAACCTGGTTATGGCATGAGCGAGTGAACATCTACTGGCTCTTCCTCATTCTGTGCCTGCCCTTTTGCTTTCCCGCCAATCGCCATCCCGGCTACCTTGTAATAATTGTATCCCGGATACTTTCCGGGTCCGTCGATCAGTAATTCATTTTTTTCGTAAACGAGATTCTGCCTGTTGTATTCGCTCATCTCAAAATCCGGAATAAGTTGAATTGCCAGTGTCGGACAAGCCTCTTCACAAAATCCGCAGAATATGCATCGCGAGAAATTGATTCTGAAGAATTCCGGATATCGCCTGCCATTTTCATCTTCTGTCGCCTGCAATGAAATACAATCTACCGGGCAGGCTGCCGCACAGAGGTAGCATCCAACGCAACGTTCACCCATGTCAGGGTCGCGGGTAAGCACAATTCGTCCACGCCAGCGTGTTGTAAGCTTTGGCTTTTCTTCCGGGTAAAGTATTGTTTCGCGCTTGTGGAACATGTGAAGAAACGTGATCCACATACTTCTGATGATGCTGAACATATCTTTATTACATTAATGGATTCTTTTGCCATAAAATAATTCCCGCAGTCACGAGCAGGTTTAGCAACGTGAGCGGAAACAAAATTTTCCAACCATACTCCATCAGCTGATCGTATCTCGGTCTCGGCAAGGATGCACGGAGCAAAATGAAGATCATGATGAACGTGAACATTTTGATGATGAACCAGACGATTGGTGGGAGAAAGTCGGGTCCCAACCAACCTCCAAAGTAAAGGCACACCATCATAGCGGAGATCAGCATGATACCGATATACTCCCCGACGAAAAACATCCCGAACTTCATTCCCGAATATTCGGAGTGAAAGCCTGCAACCAGTTCGCTTTCAGATTCCGGAATATCAAAAGGGAGCCGGTGTGTTTCTGCAATCCCGGCAATGAAGAAAATAATGAAACCGAGAAACTGCGGAATGAAAAACCAGAGATCCTGCTGGGCGAGAACAATTGTTTGCAATCTGAAAGAACCTGCATGCAACACGACGCCCATCAACGCGAGTCCCATAAAGACTTCATACGAAATCATTTGTGCTGCGCCGCGCATGGCACCAAGCAGCGCGTACTTGTTGTTCGAAGCCCATCCTCCGAGAATGATACTATACGCGCCCATCGACGACACGGCAAGAAAGAACAGGATTCCGATGTTGATGTCTGCTACGATAACGCCGGGCGCAAATGGTATGATGACAAAACCGAGCAATACCGACACGACAACGATGGCCGGTGCAATGACGAATACGAAGCGATCTGAAAATGGAGGGATCCAGTCTTCTTTAAAGAAGAGTTTCAACGTATCAGCTAACACAACCAGTAGTCCAAAAGGACCCGCCCTATTGGGGCCATACCGATCCTGCCAAAGGGCCAGTGCCCTGCGCTCCAGCCAGATCAACCCCGGTGCAACAAGGAGGACGCCGCCTAATACTCCGGCTACGATCAGAATAGGATTCGATGAGGTGGCTTCCATAGGTCAGGGTGTTGAAGTTGAAAATTGTTTGCTGCTGATGGTCTTCGTTTTCAAAATTGCCCATGCTGGCAGATCGCTGAAAGGCAAATCAGGTAATCCTACCGGGAATCCAATGACACCTTTCGGCAGATGATCATTTGTTTTTACAGGGAGTTCGTAATCCTGGCCGTCGATCTGGAATGAAAGCATTTCTCCTTCGCGGACTTCTTTCGCGATCGCTTCTTCAGAATTGAGAAGAACATAAGCAGCAGGAACACGTTCTGCAACAGACTTTGATTTAGCGCTCAGTTCGTCTGAGCCGAATATGTGATGTACCGAAACCGCCCAGAGTTGTCCGTCGATCGGTTTGTAGATATCTGGAATTGCCGTGAAATATTTTGCTGTGCTGTTCGGGTGCAACAAACGGACGCCGGGATCGCCACCTTTGAGGGCAGCGCCAACTTCTTCCTGGTACTTGTTTACAGACTGTACAGAATTCCATCCCGGAGACCAGTAGAAAGGAATCATCGATGGGGGTGGTTGTCCGCGATATCCTTCCATTGTATAGGAGAGTGGTGAATCAGAATCAACCGGTGGTTTTGGTTCGCTTACGTTGATGTTCGCAAGCATTGATGTCCTTCCGCTGTAGCGATGAGGTTCCCGCGGAATTTTCTGTCCGGAGATTCGGAAGTCTGCCGCCGGGCTTGTTTCCTCAACTCCTTTTAAGAGCGTTTCCTTTTCGGAAATTGCTTTTGTGACATCGCTGATGGACGACCACTTGCTAACGACAGGATGGTTGATTCGTTGACCTATCTCCATGATCCAACGCCAGCTTTCTTTCACCACCTGCGTAGCTTCGTAAACCTGGAAGAAGCGCTGCGCACGTCCCTCGTTATTGATCAGCGTTCCATCTGACTCAGCAAATGTTCCGGCAGGAATCACCATCGTCGCCAGCTTTGAAGTTTCTGTTTCGTTAGAATCAATGACGAATAGATTTTTCGCTTTTTTCAGGAACTCATCTACCGTTTTCTGTTTAGCGTGACGATACAAATCATTTTCAAGGATGATCGCTGTGTCGGCATGGCCATTCACGATCGCGTTAAAAGCAGAGCCGAGCCGGTGCCCGCCTATCATCGCGAGACCCAGCGAGTTACATTCTGTAAGCGTGAATGTGACCTTTGCTTCTTTACCCTTTGCTTTCAACGCCCACGCGATATTGGCCGCAGCCTTTATCATACATTCGCTTTCGCAGGAGGCGCCGGCAATGATCACGGGCCGTTCAGCCTTTAGTAACGCCTTGGCTACCTGTTTCGCATATGTAATTTCTTCAAGCGAAAGGTTGTTAACCGTCGGATGCGCTTCATCAATGAGCGAAGCTATGGCGAAACCAATCCTGCCCAGATTGTCTGGTATCCCCCGGCATGTTGCCTCGGCGATGTCATCAAGTTTCGTGTTGGTCAGCGTTGCAATGAAAACTGAACCTTTTTTATCCTGGATGATTTCGCGAACTGCATTGTCGTGCCACTGGGGAATGCCGCACGCCGAAGTTTGTGGAAGATGTTTTTGTTTCGCAGCCTGACGCACGGCCAGTGCCAAACGTGGCGCCGTGTTGGTCAGGTCTTCACCGAGTACGAGCACGGCGTCCGACAATTCTACGTCTTTGATTGTAGCGCCTGCGACGGAGCCTTCTTTCAAAATTTTGATCACCAGCTCCGCCATGTGGTGTTCGTCATCGGTAACACCGTGATAAAAATTGTCTTCGCCAACTAATGTTTTTAATGCGAAGTTAGATTGCAACGAGGCGCGCGATGATCCAATGCCGATCACTTTCTTCCCTGAAGTAAAGGCAGTGGCAACTTCCGCCAGCACCTGCTTGTGATCTATTTCATTACCGTTAAGTCGCGGTACTTTGATACGGTCATTTCCATTCACGTATTGGTAACCGAATCTTCCCCTGTCACAAATGAAGTAGCCATTCAGCTCGCCATGGTAGCGATTCATGATCACGCGCAGCTCACCGTAACGTTCTCCTGCAATTGTGTTGCATCCAAGACTGCAATGCTGGCAAACGGAAGGCGCCATCGTGAGATCCCATTTCCGCGTGTAATGCTCTTTTAATGTCTTGTCGGTGAAGACGCCCGTAGGACAAACCTCTGAGAGGTTTCCGCTGAACTCATTTTCGAGGACGCCGTCTTTCGCGCGGCCGAAATAAACATTGCTGCGCGAAGCAAAGACGTCGAGGTCGTCGCCACCCGCATAGTCGCGGTAGAACCGGACGCAGCGGTAACACTGAATACACCGGTTCATTTCATGATTGAGAAAAGGACCGAGGTATTGGTTTTTATGTGTGCGTTTCTTGTATTCGAACCGACGATAGTTATGACCTGACATCAACGTCATGTCCTGCAAGTGGCACGATCCACCTTCGTCGCACACAGCACAGTCGTGGGGGTGGTTAGTCATGAGCGACTCGATGACGTTTTCACGAAATTCTTTTGCTTCGCCATCAGCAATGGAAATACGTTGCTTGTCTGTAACGGGTTCCATACACGACATGATAAGCCGTCCCTTCTTATCATTTTCGTCTTTGTAGACTTTAATGGCGCATTGACGGCATGCACCAACCGAACCAAGCGCCGGGTGCCAGCAGAAATACGGTAGATCAAAACCCAGTGTCAGGCAGGTTTCCAGCAAGTTCTTTCCTGACTTTACTTCATACGGTTTATTATCAATGTACAGTGTAGCCATACCGTTAAATTTCAAGGGTTGCTAACGCGTGGCTGTAAGCACAGCGGTGCTCGCGTATATGTTGTTCAAAATCTTCTTTGAAATATTTTAGTGCGCTTTGTAGCGGTTCCATCGCCCCCGGCGCTAATGCGCAGAAAGTATTGCCGGGCCCAAGATATTTCGTGTGCATGTGAAGAAGACCGAGGTCTTTCATTTGTCCTTTGCCTTCTTCTATTGTGTTTAGAATTTTTTCCACCCACGGCAGGCCTTCGCGACAAGGCGTGCAGAAACCACAGGATTCCTGTGCAAAGAAGTGTTCAAGGTTTTTTACAAACCCAACCGGACAAGTCTGGTCGTCGAGAATAACGAGTGTTCCTGTTCCGAGTCTGCTGCCAGCTGCCGCCACGTTGGCGTAGTCCATTTTTACATCGAGGTGTTCTTCAACAAGAAAATCGGTTGATGCACCGCCAGGCAGTGCGCCCCTGAATTTCAATCCATCCTGCATTCCGCCAGCATGTACTTCGATAAGCTCACGCATGGTTGTTCCCATCGGCAATTCCCACGCGCCGGGCTTCTTTACTTTGCCACTTACGCCGTAGATCTTTGTTCCGGAGTCGCCGGTTAAGCTGAGACTCTTAAACCAGTCCGATCCTTTTTCAACGATGTGCGGAATGTTACAGAGCGTTTCGACATTGTTCACGATCGTAGGCCTTCCAAACAAGCCACTTACCTGCGGAAAGGGTGGTTTCGCTCTCGGTGTGGCGCGCTTCCCTTCCAATGAATTCAACAACGCTGTTTCTTCTCCACACATATACCTTCCAACACCGGTGTGAAGATGCATTTCGAGATCGAACCCAGACTTCAGAATATTTTTTCCGAGATATCCGGCCTCGTATGCTTCTGCAATCGCAGAGCGGATGGAAGATGCTGCGCGTTTGTATGCCCAGCGTAGAAACACGTAAGCGATGTCTGCCTGGATCGC
>DASPJN010000234.1:0-5066 GCA_035628595.1 Chryseosolibacter sp. | reverse complement strand
ATACTCTCGGTGATCTTTTTGTTCTTATTCTGGATCTCAAGTTCAATCAGCTTGCGGTCTGTGATGTCGTGAGAAACAACGAGCACCGACTCAATCTTTGAACTTTCGTCGTATTCAGGAATTGCATTTACCTGCATCACACGCTTACCCATTTCTGACGGGAAGTCCATCTCGGTCGCCACCTTGTCATTTGTGCTGTTAACCTCTTCCACGATTCTTAACCATGATTCAAGCACCTTTGGATCAAGATGGGTTTCGTCTGCTTTCTTGTTGAGGAAATCGCGTGGCCCTTTACCTGTGTACGATTCGATTACCGGGTTTATGTATGAGATCGAACCATCTTCAAGACGTGTGATCAGGTCTGGCGAGTTTTCAGAGAGCGCCTGCATCTTACTGCGCATTCGCTGCTCGAGCTCAGCTCTGCGCCGTTCAGTGATGTCGCGCGAGTTGAGAATGTATCCGTGGATCGCCGGGTTCGACATGCAGTTTGTACCGGTCGACTCGATCCAGATATATCCGCCCTCTTTCGATTTATACTCGTACTGCATGGTGATTTTCGCGTCGGGTGATTCGTGCATGCGCCGGAAAATTTCACGGAACGTTTCGCGATGATCCGGGTGAACTTTATCGATGTCGCTCTTGCCGATCATTTCCTTCTGGCCATAGCCAAGAATGGTTTCAACGGAAGGTGAAATATAGCGGATGCTTTCGTCTTCTTCGTAAATCGTGATAACCTCGGAAGCGTTCTCCAGCAACAGCTGCATTCTTTTCTGCGTGCGGTTTACTTCCTCGATCTGGTCTTCGAGCATCTGGTTTGAACGCTTCAGTTCCTCCTGCGTCGCCTGCATCTCTTCGGCATTTTGCCTGAGTACTTCCTGCTTCTCCTTCAGCTCGTTACTCATTTCCTGCGATTCTGCCAGCAGTCGTCTTGTTCGTTCGTTTACTTTGATGTTGAAGATCGTGCGCGCGAGAATTAAGCTGAGTTCTTTTACGAAATTTACCTGCGATTGATCAAATTTCCGGAAGCCAGCGAACTCGAGTACACCATACACTTCGTCGTTTGTGATGAGTGGCACAATGAGCACACATCGTGGTCGTTGATCCCCGAGTATACCTGATGTAATGGTTACGTAATCATCAGGTATTTCAGTTCTTAAAACAGTGTCGTGTTCGGCTGCGGCCTGACCAACAAGTCCTTCTGCAAACTTGAACTTTGCTTTCAGATATTTTCTTCTGTTGTAAGCCCAGCTGGCGCGCATTTCGATGATTCGGTTGTTGGATTCATCATCGTTCACAACATAGAACGCGCCCTGAATGGCATCGATCTTACCGATAATAAATTTGATAACGTCTTCGCCCAAATTGTCGATGCTGTCGTGCATCCTCAGAATCTCACTGATCTCAGCAACGCCTCTTACAATCCAGTTCCGTTCTTTATCGCGGCGCTCGTTCTCCACAAGGTTTTTACGCATGTTCAGGAGCGACATCCCTAGTACGTCGTTCTCGCTCGCTGGCGTGAACTGCGTGTCATATTTTCCTTCGCCAACACGCTGGGCGAAATCTGCATTTCCCTTAAGTGTATTGACAAGTTCATCCACCTTGGTTCCCATCTGGCCAAACTCATCACTGTTGTGCGTAACATTGGCTTCAGGAAGAATACCCTGAGCAACCAGTCCGAGTTTGTTTCTCATCGCGTAAAGCGGACGCGTAAGCGCTCTCGAAAATATCATTGAGAGGAGCGTTGCAATGGCTACGACTGCCAAACCTGCGAGTGCCTGGGTCTTAATCAATTCAGCAGTATTGCCGTTTGCCTCCTCGAGATCCACTTTTGCAATCACCGCAAGATTAGCGAGGTCGACTTTGCGAACGACTTCGAGTACATTGTCGCCCTTATAATCGGTTCCCTCGGCAATGGTCGGATGTCCCTCAATTGTATTCCGGACGTTACGTACCACATTGTCATCGAAGTTGTAGGGTGACAAAGTAGCATCCGTACGGAGCGGACTAATGTATGTTATGGTATTTGAAAGCGGATTGAATTGAGCGAGTATCACCTCACCGGTTTCGCCAAGGCCTTTATGGTCTGCAACCACGTCGATCACTTCGTTTAGCTTGATCTTGCCGACGATCATTTGTGTTTCCGTTGCACCGGTAATCGGAGCAATGACATAAGAATGATATCCCGTCGTGTCTTCTCGCATCATGCTGAAGTACACACCACGTTGTCCCTGCTCGAACATGCTGCCATCCTGATCCAGAAAGTTTCCGGATTTTCCGCTACCGGACGCGAGGATGTATCCGGAAGGATTGATCACCAGCAAGTCCTCAAATCCATGAACCTGCAATTGCTGGCTTAAGTAATCAGGCAGCGATACGGTTTGGACAACTTCAACCACACTGTCGAGGGGCATGCCGAACTCGTCAAGCGCCGGTGCAGCTGTGCTTTCGCCTCCGTTTACTACCGTTTCTGATGCAGCTACCATTTGAATGGAAGCGCTGATTTTGCCGAAGTAATGATTGGTGTAGGCGGCTTTGTTATCTGCTACTACGTTGAGCGTTGTTGTGAATTTTTCCTGATTGAGTTTGACGATATAGTCGTGTGTGAAGAAGCTTATCACTGTGACAGCAATCACCGCAAGGAGAAGGATAAGTAGCGTGATCTTTGTGCTGATTTTAATGCCTTTCATTCCAGTCTGGGTTACCGTTTACTTGGTTGCAATTACGTCCGCTATCAGCTGAGCTGATTCTTCTACAAACTTTCGTTGATCTTCACTCACCGCTGTGAAGGAAGCAATCTCAATTATTCCGAAAACTTTTTCTGCCTTCTTGATCGGAACGATCAGCAGAAACCTTGGTGAGGCGCTGCCTAACCCGGAAATAATTTTAATGTATCCTTCGGGAACTTCGTCGATGTATAAAGTTCTTGCGCCTGAAGCTGCCTGACCAACCAGGCCTTCGCCGTACGCAAAAGATATCACGGTATTTTCGCCAATGCTGAGTGCGTAACCACCTTTGAGCTCGAGACGTCGTCCACTTTCTTCTTCCATTGAAAGGTAGACTGCTCCCTGGCCTGCGTCGAGTTGTTTGCAAATCGCTTCCAGTCCTGCGCGTAATACTTTTTCTGCTCCGTTTGCCTGGTTAATACTCGTGCGAACATTTTCCAGTGAAATTGTTGTTTGCGACGAATTGCCCTGCGATTGATCATTGTCGTCCGTGATTGTCACCTTGTCGCGAAACACGATCACTTCATTTTTGTAACCGAGTGAATACCAAAGAGCAACGCCTCCTGAAATAAATGTCAGCAACAGGATGATGTATGTAGAGGCCATGCCCGGATGGAAAGCATTTCCGATCATGAGCCTGTGTGGAATGGAGTATACCGAATAAAGGGAAATGATAACCCCCAGTATGAACAATGCTGCCAGTGCCAGGCCAACCTTGTAGCGATCGCGAAGTAGTTCTGTCATCGGTATTGCTTATCTAATTCTTTAAAAAAATCTATGATCTGGTCAATCTTCAGGACGTGATTGATTTTTGTTACCGCGAGTGCCGCTTTTGGCATTGTATCGATCATGCATTCGGTTGGCTCCTGCACGATTGTCATCCCACCTCGTTCATGAATTGATTTCATTCCCAGTGCGCCGTCCCTGTTCGCGCCCGACAACAGAATGCCAATCAGTTTTTCCTTGTACACAAACGCACATGTCCCCAGCGTAATGTCGATCGCAGGGCGGGAGTTGTTAACCATTTCCTCGGTTGATAATGCGAAATTATTTCCAAGTTCAACAGACATGTGGTAGTTGGCCGGCGCCAGGTATACGTTTCCTTTCTTTATTGTCTCTTTATCGTGCGGTTCCGTCACCTGAACAACACTCTTTATCGATAACGCTTCCACAAAGCCATTCCGCACATGCTTGAGCCGGTGAAGGCACATGATGATAGGCAAGGGAAATCCTTTCGGAAGCTGTGCCAGGATCTTTACTACACCCTGAAAGCTGCCCGCCGACCCTCCTATAACAACGGCTTTGTAGCTGTTATTTAAGTTGTATTTGTTCATGCGTCACTGACAGCTCCTAATCTTTAATTTTCTTATATATTTTTTCCTCGTTGTTCACAACGATGAACCTGTTGGCATAATCACACCAGATCAGTGATTCTTTCGAGCCAATGGCCAGGTATCCATACTTAAATAAACTTTCGTGGAATTTTTTTAATACTTCATTCTGGAGGGTCTGATTGAAATAGATCATTACGTTACGGCAAAGGATCAGGTCAAACTTGTTGAACACTTCGCCAAGCACAAGATCGTGTTTCCGGAAGGAGACATTCATCAGTAATTCCTTATTGAATACTGCGTAACCGTTGTCTTCACGATAGTAGTCTTTCAGTGATGTGCCTGTGCCCTGAAAACGGATGTAGTTCTTTTCATTGAGCTCCATGTTCTTCACGGGATACGTGCCGGACTTAGCTCTTTCAAGAATGTTGACGTCGAGATCCGTTGCGATCAGTGTTACGTCATGCAGAATGCCCATCTCCTTCAGCATTATGCACATGGTCAGAACCTCTTCACCGGATGAACACCCGGCATGCCAGATCTTGAATTGTTTATGGTTGAGGAGGATGGCGGGGATAATTTCTTCGCGCATGATCCGCCAGAAGCTCGGATCGCGGAACATCTCCGTGACGTTTACAGTGAGCTCATCCAGGAACTCATTAATAAAAATGGGCGTGTCATTCAGCTTTTTTACCAAGGCATCCACGGTGAGCTTTTTTAGCTCCATAATCCGCAGCACGCGCCTTTTGAATGATGACATGGCGTAATTCCGGAAATCATAGTTGTACTTCTGATATATGAGTTCCGAGATCCGTTTCAGGTCTGCTATATCAATGTCCATGAGTGAGGTTTGTAAAACTCAAAGTTAATTTTCAAAACGGTCTCGACAGGACGTTTACCGGATAAATCTTACATCTTGGTAAACTTGTCAGTCGTTCGTCAACTTAATGAAAATGAAATTAAGTATTTGAGCGCTAATTAGCTGAAAAAAAAGTATTTAATGAAGCCCTTC
>DASPJN010000233.1:0-4852 GCA_035628595.1 Chryseosolibacter sp. | reverse complement strand
AGAAGAAATATTTCTAAGTGACGTGCCTTATACTAGCCAATTCGATGCAAGTATCTTTAGTCTATGTACAGGCTGCTGGAACACAATGTGCTGTAGACGAGCAACAGAATACATGATGGGGAACACAAACATCGCTAACTGTACCGATACAACAATTGCAACATCTGCACCTTACATGACTGTTTTAGGTACAATAATAACCTCGAGGTTTTCAGACAACACAACAAAATATACCAAAGAAACATATAACGCTACATCATTGGATTATGACGCCAAGAATGCAAAAGATGCCGTAGATTATATGATCCAGAGGCTAAGAGCTAATAAACCAGTCCTTATCGGAGTTCACTACACAAATGGGGGTAAACCGCCTAATAACAACAATAGAGCAACACGGCATTTTATGGTCGTAGTCGGCATGACTGCAAAAGGCGAAAGCGTATCCTTCAGATTTTACGATCCTGGAAGGAGTATGGATTACATTGACCAAGCAACATCGATAAATAATTTACTAAAGTATGATGCTGACAAAGGATATATTCAGGGGCAATATTTTAATAAAACTTACACCATAAGCGAAATCGTAAAAACACAGTAACATGAATAGAACGGTTATTATAGCGATGCTCATTTTTTCAGCGTGCAGTGCTAATACCCAAGATCGCGGTGGGTTTCAAAAGTTTCTGAATTCATTTAAAGAAACATCCAAAGACAGACTTGGTAATTTCGGAATATTCTTGAATGAAGGCGAAAACATGACAGTAGAGCAGGCTCTTGAATTTGTTTATCATAATGATAGTTCAAGGCTGTATTGCCATTTTCAAGAGTTTAATATGGAAACAGAGGAACGCGGCGAATTTACAACCGAACTGTACCTGCCTCAAAAATGTCTGAAGTTAACCACATCTGAATACATTTTAATCGGCTATTCAACTTTTGAATGCCAAGATCCTTCCAAGCTGTTAAAAATGTCTTTAACTTTAAAAATTCTTGACTCAAAAAAAGGTCACATAACTGACTCCCTGGTGGTGTATTGCGGAAACGAATATGATTGGCAGATGACCGGATTGATTAGCCCACTCAGCAATAAGATTTTCACAATCGAACGACTTGGAGAAAAGGAATTCAATGGGGAGGCATTTATCTACAAAATTAATGATGCTCTAAAGTTCGAGATTGAAAAGCAACAAAAGGATATCAAAAAAATGACTGATGATCTAGTGAAAGGCCTGGAATTACTCGGCTGGAGGGAAGCATTTCTAGAAGAATAGATCCAACATAGACTTCGTCCAGGCCTCCATCCTGCAGTTCCATTCACCATCCCTAATAATCGCACTTCGTCGCCACGGGATGTTTCGCTGCACTCAACATTGACTGATTCAGAGAGTGTATTATATATGGGCTGATTTGCAATGCGAATGATCTTAACGCACTGACTGTCGGGCTGGTATTTACCTTCTAAAATCAAAAACCGTTAATCTGCAATCGTATTTCAATTTCTCTTAGCAACCATCTCCCTCCTTCTCCGTTAAGTAATATTTGGTAAACTTGCCGTATGAACTCAACCAGAAGGATCGGGTTGCTCCTGACATTGATCTTCCTTTTGCCTGCGCTCTTTTTCTCCGTCTACGAAATGTCGACGCTGAACAAGGACGAGAAAATGATCCAGGAAATATACCAGAAACAACTCGATGCCATTCTTTTCTCGGTTAACCAGTATGCCGACGACATCCTGTCGAGCTGGATCGCCCGAATAGAGGGGCATTATGATGCTTCTCTCCCAACAGACTCAGTTCCCCCGAAAATCCAGGACGTACTGAACCTGAACGCATCGCTGCAATATGTCTTCATCATCGACACAACGGCAAAAGAACCGATGAAGATCTATACAAATAACATGTACGATGAAAACATCCGACAACACATTGAACAAACAGTATCCAACCATCGCACGGTCATCGCCGAGCTGATCAGGTACAAGCGGAGCGGTTTTCAGAAGATCATGCGTATCGCATGGGCGGACAAAGATGCGCGATTCACCGAATGCCTCGTTTACATCAGCGGTGAATCACAAATGAAAATTTCCGGTCTTCTGATCAATACCGAGTTGTTTTTCGAAGACCTGATCGGTCCAAAGCTGCAGGCGGTTGCGCAGGATCAGTTTATTCTTTCCGTACTACAACCGGCCAGCGACTCCGTTGTATACACCACCGCGACACGCAACGATACCACATCAACTGCTGAAGCGTTGACAAAAGACCTCTGGATCCTACCTGATTATAGCCTGGGCATCCGCGGAAAAGGAACGACCATGCAGGAACTGGTGCGTGAACGTACACGATCAAATCTGATATTGCTCATCGGACTTGATGTCATTCTAATCATAGGAGTCGTGCTTGTTTTCCGGAACCTGAAAAAAGAAGTCGATCTGGCGCAAAACAAGGCAGATTTTGTTTCGAATGTCTCGCATGAGATCCGCACGCCACTCGCGCTCATCAGTATGTTTGCCGAAACGCTTGAAATGGATCGCGTTCCTTCCGAAGAAAAGAAGCGTGAGTATTATCACATCATCAGTAAGGAAACGCAACGGCTGTCGGGGATCGTTAACAAGATCCTGAACTTCAGTCAGACTGAAGCGAACAAAAAAACGCTATACCCCGAACGGCTACATGTCGACACCGAAATAAAAAACATCCTGGATACATACCAGTTTCACTTAAGCAACAAAGGATTCGCTTATACGTATGAACCTGTTGGCGACCTTTATATCAAAGCGGATAAGGAGGCGTTCACCGAAATCATGATCAACCTGATCGACAACGCAATGAAATACAGCGACACCGTTAAGAAGATCGATCTCAGCACGCGTGCAGAAGGCACCGATGTGTGCATCGTCATAAAGGATCACGGAATCGGTATCAGCAAAAAAGATCAGAAACATATTTTCGACAAGTTCTATCGCGTACCGGAAGGGAACCTCGCACGGAAAAGCGGAACAGGCCTGGGACTTTCGCTGGTAAAACAGTTGATGGAAGCGCAAGGTGGCCGCATCATGGTTTCAAGTGAGCCGGGACACGGATCGGAATTCAGACTGTATTTTGAATCGCACAATAATTAAATGGCCAGCATATTAATAGTTGAGGATGAACCAGCGATGCAGCTGGGTTTGAAAGATAACCTCGAGTTCGAGCATTATCGCGTCGACATTGCTGCCGATGGTGATGTTGGACTTGAAAAGATCCGCACCGGTAAATACGATTTGATCCTGCTCGATGTGATGCTGCCGAAGCTTTCGGGATTTGATATCTGTAAGGCAGCGCGTGCTTCCGGAATTAAAACGCCGATCATCCTGCTGACTGCCCGTGGAGAAGAGATTGATAAAGTACTCGGTCTCGAGCTCGGCGCTGACGATTACATGACAAAGCCTTTCAGCGTACGTGAGTTGCTCGCGCGAATCAAAGCCATGCTCCGTCGCAGTGGGGTTGCCGAAGGGCCTGCAACACGCAGGTTCGTCGTCATTGGAAAACTACAGATCGACTTTGACGGCTTCAGTGTTAAAGATGGTGATGGTGAAGTGCGTTTGTCACACAAGGAAATTCTGCTTCTCTCCTTCCTGTATAAAAACAAAAACAAAGTTGTGAACCGGTATGAGTTACTCGAGAACGTCTGGGGTTACGAGGAACAAATTACCACGCGCACCGTCGACAATTTTATTGCCCGCATCCGGCAAAAGGTGGAGACGAATCCCGCACAGCCAAAGATCATTTTGACCGTTCATGGCACTGGTTATAAGATGGTGATGTGAAAGCACGTCGTATTCTCAATCCTCTGACGAATTAAACTCACACTGATCCTGAGCACGGCAGGTGTGCCTGCGAATGAAGAAGTGAAGCATGTCACCCCATAAGTTTGGTTCAACGTCCGAGCACTTCAAAAATCAAAAATCGTTAATCGTCAATCGTAATTCGCATTCAATTTACCTCCTTCGCGTCCAGTAGCGTTCTTATACTTTCGGCTCAACTCCCTACCATTCTTAAATCATAAATCTAAACTCATAAATCTTTCAAATCCCTTGCTCATTGCTTGCATACGCGCAAGGCCATGCTCAGGATTGGAACCACATCTGTCATGAATACTCACACTGATCCTGAGCATGGCATGTGCGCCGGCGAATGAAGACGTGAAGCATGTCATCCCATAAGTTTGGTTCAACGTCCGAGCACTTCAAAAATCAAAAATCGTTAATCGTCAATCGTAATTCGCATTCAATTTACCTCCTTCGCGTTCAGTAGCGTTCTTATACTTTCGGCTCAACTCCCTACCATTCTTAAACCATAAATCTAAATTCACAAATCTCAAATCCTTCTCTCCCTGCGGCGAACGCGCAAGGCCATGCTCAGGATTGGAACCACATCTGTCATGAATACTCACATTGATCCTGAGCACGGCACGTGCGCCGGCGGATGAAGAAGTGAAGCATGTCATCCCATAAGTTTGGTTCAACGTCCGAGCACTTCAAAAATCAAAAATCGTTAATCGTCAATCGTAATTCGCATTCAATTTACCTCCTTCGCGTCCAGTAGCGTTCTTATACTTTCAGCTCAACTCCCTACCATTCTTAAATCATAAATCTAAACTCATAAATCTTTCAAATCCCTTGCTCATTGCTTGCATACGCGCAAGGCCATGCTCAGGGATTGGAACCACATCTGTCATGAATACTCACACTGATCCTGAGCATGGCATGTGGGCCGGCCAGCAGCGAGCGAATGGATCTGCTGACGTTTTGACGTTACAAAAGCGATTTGGAACACCGATTCAGTTCAACACTCAAATCCCGCCATCCCGGATT
>DASPJN010000232.1:0-8455 GCA_035628595.1 Chryseosolibacter sp. | reverse complement strand
GGCGTGCTCCACTTATCTTTTACGAGCTTCGAAACAAAAATATCGCGACCGCCCATACTGTTTCGTCCATCGGTAGTAAAAAACAAAGTTTTCTGGTCAGGGTGAATGAAAGGTGCGTCTTCGTTAGCCTTTGTGTTTATTTCCGGGCCCAGGTTTACAGGATTACTCCATTGTCCATTACCCTGAAGTGAAGTGCGGTAAATATCCAAACCTCCCTGGCCACCAGAGCGATCACTTGCGAAATAGATGGTTTTTCCGTCGGGGGTAATGCTCGCCGTCGATTCTAGAAATCTTGAGTTATTGATGGTGGGCGTAATCAAAGAAGGTTTACTCCACGAGTCGCCGCTTCTGTTTATCTCGAAAAGATTTCCGGGATCCGATACGCCGCCCATGAAGATCAGCATCTTCTGTCCGTCGGCTGAAATACCCGCAGTGCCTACGTTGTACTCAGATGCAACAGAAACCACCTTTGGCTCGGACCATGTGCCAGAGTGATTGTTTGAAATGAGAATCTCCTCAATAAACTTATCGCCTGATCGTGTCTTCCCGGTATTGGGTCTGAACGCTGTGAATGCCATCACGGTCTCGTCAGCGGATACGACAGGATTATATTCTGTGTAGGATGTGTTAATGATCCCGCCGAAATTATTAACCTTAGTATTGCGGGGTACAGACATCAATGCAACGGCCGTGTTACACGTCGCGAGGAACTGGTTGGCTTTTGCCTGGGCAGTTTTGTCGCCCGTAGTCTTTTCTTTATATAAAGAAAACGTTTCGATCGCCTTCTGAAGATTTTCGTCTTTCAAATACAATTCGCCAAGCTCCGCATACACATTCACGGGCAACGTGCCGTTTTGCAGACTAAACTCCAAAAACGGAATTGCTTTTAGTTGTTGATTGATATCAATCGATTTTTGATAACAAACAGCCGTCTTGTAATGAATCATCGGATCCTTTTCGCCGGCCTGGATCACCTCAAGAAATAATGGTAATGCTTGTTCATAATCGCGAATGCTGAAGCGCTTTTCGGCTTCTGCCATTGTTTTCTTGTTCTGTGAAATCGCGAGCTGTACTAAACCCAGCGTAAAAAATAGAAAAAACACTGATTTGGCCTTCATGGTATAGACTGATGGTTGATTTCATATCAAACCTACAAAGATTATGCTGGTTAGAAAGAGTGATTTTAGCTCAAAACTTACAGGCCTCAGCGCTAAAAGCAGTAAAACAGCCGGTTTTTGAGCACTTTTCAAGTCTTTTCACGCAAGGATTTGTCATTTGGATTGTTGTTTCAACTAAAATCTGATGTAACCGGCCATAGGATTTTCCGTTCCTTATATCGAATTTTAGGGTGGTTAGTCGACTTATATGAAGGAAAGACTGTTAAGGTTCCTAAGCATTGAACCTGACGAAGCAGGTCGTGTTTCCCTGTTGTTCGTCATGGGTATCTTCATGGGTATGTTCATCGCAACGATGAGCGTTGCATCCCAGTCGTTATACCTGCAATACCACGATGAAATGTTGGATCTGCCTTACGCCTTCTTTATGGCGGGTCTGTATGGCTTAGGCATTACTGCTGTTTATAATTTTCTTCAAAACCGCCTTCCCTTTCCTGTTCTTGGTTCACTTTTCCTTTTGCTCGTTGTCGGCCTGACGGCATTTCTGGAGTTCGGCGGCGCCTATGTTGCGGAAAAGAAAACAATGTATCAGTTCGGTTTCACGATGATCATTCCGTTCACGTTTATTGTGTCTCTTGTTTACTGGGGCTCGTTCACGCGACTATTTAACCTCAGACAGGCAAAGCGTCTTGTTGGAACGGTTGACCTTGGCGCGATGTTCGCGACTTTCGTCGCGTTCTTTTCCATTCCGGTTATGTTGGAAAGCGGTCTTGAAACCGAAACGCTTTACTTCATCGGGCTTGTCAGCATTACCTCCTACCTTGTATTATTTATTTTCCTCGGCTTAAAGCATGTCAGCAAAATTGTCACCTTCTCGCAGGAGAAGAAGATGTATCGCAAGCTTGAAATTGCCGACTTTGTTAAAAACAGATACATCCGGTACATGTCATTGTTCATCATTTTCTCAATGGTGGCGGTGAACTTTATCGATTTCGGGTTTCTAAACGCCACAACCTTATATTACCAGGGTAACGAGAAAGGACTAACGAACTTCATCTCCCTTTTTGAAGGTACGATTGTGATCTTCACTTTTCTGCTGGATGTATTTGCAACGGACCGCTTGCACGCACAATATGGCATGCGGGTAGCGTTACTCATCAACCCCCTACTGCTTGGCGTAATGACCGCAGCCGCCCTGGGAGCCGGGATGATCCTCGGGTATGCGCCAACAAGCCCGATGTTTGTGGTGTACTTCATGATTCTCGCACTAAGCAAACTCTTTATATTATCGCTGCGGGAAGCAGTCGACAGCCCGACATTTAAACTTTATCTGCTACCGATTCAAAGCCATATCCGCCTCGATGTACAGACAAAGATTGAAGGTGTGGTAACTGCAGTGGCAAACGTTGTTGCGGCGGGTCTTATCATCGTGATTACACAGAGTCACTTATCGGATCTCATTTATATTACCGCCTTCTCGGTGCCTGCGTTTTTCATCTGGTTCATTGCTACTAACCGGATGCACAAAGGTTACCGCCAGACATTGCAACAGGCACTCGTTGAGAATAAAGAAAGCTCATCGAAAGTCGCGACAGAGTACACGGTTAACAGTTTGCTTGAAAAGCAAATCAGTAGCTCTGCGGAAGACAAGGTGATCTACGGTTTAAAGCTGATGGAAAAGCTCGAACCTACGCTTTTTGAAAATGCGGTGATCAGGCTGACGGCCAGTGACAATAAAAAGATCCGCACATTCGCAGAAGGAAAAATGCGCGAGCTCGGTATAGAGAAAGACGGCGAAAAAATGGATATCAAGGCGCTTGCCAAAGAGGCTGCTATTCAAGCAGAGGACAGCGATCTGTTATCGATTTCCGTCGACAACCTGATGAAGCTCAGTAAGTCGATCAAACAAAACGACAGGATACTCGGCGCCAAGCTTCTCCGACAATTAATCAGTCACCGGACTATTTTCATTTTACTGGAATTGCTTCGCGATGCTGATCCAAAGGTACGATACGAAGCATTGTTAACAGCTCGCAAAGTTAAACGACCTGAAACGTGGCCGATCCTGATCGAAATGTTGTCATCTCCAACGTATGGTCATCACGCAGCTGCGGCATTAAAAGAAACAGGTGAAGTTGTTCTTCCTACACTGGAAGCTGCGTTCCATAAGTCAGGACAGACAGACCTTGTCATGTTGCGGATCGTGCAGATCATGGGACGCATCGGCGGCCCGCAGGCGCTCGATCTGCTGTGGAAAAAAGCTGACTTCCCTGATAAACGAATTGTGAAGCAGATCCTTTACTCATTGCGATACGTTAACTATCAGGCTACAGGTCGTGAAGCCAGGGACGTAATGAGCTTACTCGATACGGAGATCAGCAAGACAATGTGGAATCTGGCGGCCCTCAGTGAACTAGCGGATAACCGGGAAAATTACTTTTTGCGTGAATCGTTGAAGGATGAGGTCGAAGAAAATTATGAGCACATCGGAATTCTGCTCTCTATATTATACGATCCGAAATCTGTTCAGCTTGTTCGCGAAAACCTTCAAAGTGGTGATCCGGACAACATCACATTCGCGATGGAGTTGATGGATCTTTTCGTGGACCAGAACCTGAAGCCGAAATTATTCCCGCTACTGGATGACACCCCGGTGAATGAAAAGCTCAATGAGCTTCAACTACATTTCCCGCGTGAGAGTTATCACCCGATCCAGGTTTTGAACTACATTCTCAACAGGGATTTCAATCTGAATAACCGGTGGACTAAGGCGTGCGCCATTCACCTTTGCGCGTATATGCCGGAGTTCCGGATCAGTCGCGGATTATCAGCGCAGGTCTTTAACCATGACCGCCTCCTGCAGGAAACTGCGGCGTGGGTGATATATAATAAAGACAAAAAAGCATTCCAGAACATACGCGAACGCCTTCCGCATAAAGACAGGAAGTTCCTGGATAATTCGATTGAGAACAACCAGCTTCTGGATGGTCTCGATGATGGTTTCTTCCTAGGAATTGAAATGGTCATGTTCCTGAAAACCGTACATGTATTCAGAGGTATTTCAGGTTCGATCCTTGCCGATCTGGCGGATAAAATTCAGCCGATTGACCTGAACGCCGGTGAATCAACAAAGTTCAATCCCGATTACCATACACCTATCTTCATTGTTGCGCATGGATCTGTGGACTTAAAGAACGAAGACAAGACGATCGGCACATTCCGCAAAGGAGAAGTTTACGGCGATCTTTTCCAGGAGGGCGCGCCTGTGAAAGCCGATTCACTCATGGGCACTGAACGTTCGGTGCTATTTAAAATTGAAATAATGGACTTCTATTTCGTGATGGCAAACCATCATGAACTTGTTCAGGGTCTGATTAGAAATATTACAGAAAAGAAAGAAGCGGTTAACCCCTAAACTGAAAACCCCCTATGCAATTTGATATCGATGTTTTGATTGTATTTGCTGATAAGGATAACGAGGCAAAGAAAAACGAGCTCGGATGGGTATCGCAGTTCAAAAAATTCCTTGAACTGATGCTCAACCAGGTTCTGGGCGAGAAATCAAAAATTTTACTGAAAGCCGAGTACGATGCAATCACCGCGCCTAACATGAAAAATGTTGGTGTTATGGTAAACGTTCTCTCAAAAGAGTTTATTGTATCCGGACAATGCCTGGACGTAGTAGAGGCTTTCAGTAAAGCAAACGAAACATCAGACAGGCTACATAACAGGGTTTTTAAAATATTTAAGACTCCGCTCACATTACAGGAACAGCCTCCAAGACTACGAGAGCTTCTCGGCTATGACATGTTCCAGCTTGATCCTGATTCAGGTGATATCAAGGAATACACCGACTACTTCAGCTCAGAGGCGGAACGCCAGTACTGGATGAAGATGGTCGACCTTGCTTACGATATATATGATTCGCTTGTGTTCCTGAAAACACAGGGAACGAAAGCTGAAAATAAGAACGCCCACAAACGAAAGATTATCTACCTGGCCGAAACAGGTCACGATCTTTCCGTTCAACGAAACATCATCAAACGCGAGCTTCAACGGCATGGCTACATCGTTCTGCCAAACCAGACATTGCCGGGCACCGCTGTCGATCTTGAAAGAGTGGTAAAAAGGGATCTCGAAGAAAGTAATCTTTCGATACACCTGATCGGAAGTGCATACGGGGAAATACCCGAAGGCACGGATAAATCTGTTGTCGATATTCAGAACAAGCTTGCGGCGGAAAAAGCGTTGGAGGCCAGGCGGGCAAAAGGTGACTTCACGCGGCTCATCTGGATTTCACCAAACATGACCAACGCAAGTGAAAAGCAACGCGGCTTTATCGAAAATATCAAGCGCGATGTTGAAGCTCAGGAAGGTGCGGAAATTCTGCAAACACCACTTGAGGATTTTAAAAATATCATGCGCGAAGAGTTGGTCGATGCCAATGCTGACCGGAAAATCGTTCTTGAAGACAACACCGGAAAATCAGTATACCTGATGCACGACCGTGTTGACGATTCTGCAATTCTGCCACTGAAAGAAGCAATAGAAAAGTCAGGTTATAAAGTCCTGTTACCAGAGTTTGAAGGCGAGCTGCTGGATCTGCGCAAAAAACACATTGATAACCTGAGAAATTTCGACGCTGCGATTATTTATAAAGGGAAAGTGAATGAGCAGTGGGTTCGCATGAAGGCGTTGGATTTATTAAAAGCACCGGGATTCGGAAGAAAAAAACCAATCATAGGAAAAGCCATCGTTACTACGCCAGGTTCGCGGATGAATACCGACACGTTCAAAAGCCAGAACCTGCGTGTTATTGAAAGCGAGCCTGAACGCGCGCTTGAATCTTTGAAATCCTTCTTTGCAGAATTTAACGCTTAAGCAATATGAGCGAAGTTATCGATCAACAGGTACTCGTAGCGCCGAACCCCTTCCCGGGTTTACGGCCGTTTAATATTGAAGAAAGCCACTTGTTCTTTGGACGTGAAGGCCAAAGTGATGAGGTGCTGCTCAAAATGTCGAAGCACCGATTCGTTGGTGTTATCGGTCCGAGCGGTAGTGGTAAATCTTCATTCATTTACTGCGGCGTCATGCCGATCCTGTACGGAGGATTCCTCACGGATGCTAGTCCGAACTGGGAGGTTGTTGTAACCAGACCAGGTGGCGGCCCGATAGAAAACCTTGCGGAAGCCTTGTTAAAAAACAATCCGGAGTACACCGGAGCAGATCCTGAGGAAAAGAAAATCAAGCGAACGATCTTTGCGACACTTCTCCGAAGCAGTTCGCTTGGACTTGTCGAGGCGATCGAGCAAACGCGTAGGCAAGCTGACGTAAACTATCTGATCCTTGTCGACCAGTTCGAAGAACTTTTCCGGTTCAAAGATTCTGTTGATCCGAACTCCGTTAATGAAACACTGGCGTTTGTTAATTTGTTGATCGAGGCCGTTAACTATCCGGACTCTCCTATTTATGTCGCCATCACCATGCGTTCTGATTTCATTGGCGATTGCGCACAGTTCCCGGAATTGACCCGCAAGATCAACGATAGTCACTACCTCATTCCACAGCTTACCCGCGAACAAAAAAGACGTGCTATTGACGGACCCGTAGCCGTGGGAGGCGCGAAGATTGCACCGCGCTTAACACAACAGTTATTGAATGATCTCGGTGACAACCCGGATCAGTTGCCGATCCTGCAGCACGCGTTGATGCGTACCTGGAGCTATTGGGCAAAATTTAAAGATTTTGAAGATGAGCCTGTCGACCTCAAACATTACGAGGCGATCGGTACAATGGCGGAAGCGTTGTCAATGCACGCGAATGAAGCCTTTGACGAATTAACGGAAGAACAGAAAAGAATATGTGAAGCGATGTTCAAGGCAATCACCGAAAAACGCGGTGAGAACTTTGGTATTCGCCGGCCGACCAAGCTGAATGAAATTGCAGCGATCGCAGACGTGTCTGAAGAAGACGTAATCGCCGTGATAGAAAAATTCCGTGAGCCGGGAAGATCACTGATTACCCCCGCGCATGGTATTGCGCTTAAATCAAAATCCATCGTTGATATTTCGCATGAAAGTTTAATGCGCATATGGGTACGGTTGAAGAACTGGGTAGACGATGAAGCTGATGCCGTACAGATGTATACGCGTCTTGCTGAGGCAGCATCGATGCACCAGGTTGGAAAAGCAGGTTTGTGGAGACCACCAGATTTACAGCTTGCGTTGAACTGGCAGGCAAAACACAAGCCAACGCTGGTTTGGGGGCAACGTTACAACCCGGCCTTTGAGCGTACAATGATCTTCCTCGAGTATTCCAAAAAAGAATGGGATACCGAGCAACGGATTAAAGAGCTTGAACAGAAGAGGAAACTTCAACGTGCGCGAATCACAGCGATTGTGCTCGGTAGCGCAACGATCATTTCGTTGATCTTCCTTGTGTTTGCCTTTATCCAGAAGAGCCAGGCTGATACAGCGAAGGAGGTAGCCCAACAACAAAAAATCATTGCTGACAAGAATGCGGAAGAAGCGAAACTAAACGCAGAACGTGCTACAAAGAGCGCTGCTGAAGCAACCAAGCAAACCAAAGTAGCACTCGAGCAAAAAGCTTTGGCGGAGGCTGCCAAAGCGGAAGCAGAACAAAATGCCGAACTCGCGCGACAGAACGAGGCCAGAGCCAAAGAGCAGGAAAAAATCGCGATACAGCAGACCGGAATTGCAAAAGCAAATGAAAAGAAAGCTAAAGACAACGAGCGCCTTGCGGAATTAGCAAAGCAGGAAGCAGACAAACGCCGATACATCGCGACAGCCAAAGCGATGGCGATCAAGTCGACTGACTTACCCGACAAAGAGCTCCAGTCCCTGCTTGCGCAACAAGCATATATTTTCAACGAGCGCTACGAAGGCTATGAGTACGACAACGATATTTATAACGGCTTGTTCAACGCCTTGAGTGAGAACAAGCACGAACTGACAACAAGCCTTGTAGGTCATGACCAGGGCGCTTGTCGGTCGATTGTAACACATCGGGCTTCCAAGAAAGTTTACTCCGGTGGTAGTGATGGTCGCATCATCCGCTGGACGCATAGTCGTGGCAACTGGTCGTCAGAGGAAGTTGTAGGTGCAAGGGCCGACGCCCACGTTTACTCGATTGATGTTAACACTGCCGGAACATTCCTGATTGCGGGTGGCGCTGCAATTGGCGCATCCGAAAGCAACTACGTTGAAGTCTATGACCTTAAAAATGGCGGAGAACCACAACGCATTTCCGGTTACGTGCATGATGTAGACAATCTGATTTTTACAAACGATGGTAAAGGGTTCTATTCACGCGACAACGCC
>DASPJN010000231.1:0-8365 GCA_035628595.1 Chryseosolibacter sp. | reverse complement strand
GTCATCGCTTCAGCAGCACGGTTAATTGACATTCTCCAACGCTGACGGAAAAGCAAAAGGATCGCAGAGATCAGCGTACCAGCGTGACCGATACCAACCCACCATACGAAGTTGGTGATATCCCAGGCCCATCCTACTGTTTTATTTAGACCCCAAACACCGATGCCTTCCCACAAAACTGTACAAACACAGTAAAAGCCATAGGCGAATAACGCGAGTGAAATCGCCATCGCCAGGTACCAAAGCCTGGGCGGGTTATTTTCAACATGACGGCTAATGTCATGCGAAACATCTTTCACTGTTTTACCACCGGTTATCAGAGGCTCACGAACTGCTGAAGTTACTGCTGCCATTTTTCGTTTATTACTTATCCGTTTGTTTTACTTCAATTGAACTATGCGTTTGCAGCATCCTTGTTTCTCACTTTTGTGAGATAGAAGATGTTAGGGCGAACGTTGATTTCTTCAAGTACACTGTATGCTCTTGGATTGTCAGCCTCTTTATCGTTGATATGAGGTCTGTTTGGATCCAATGGTCTGATCTTGAGAAGCTGTGATACTTTGCTTGACGCATCATTGAAGTCACCAAACACAATAGCACCAGTTGAACAAGCCGCAGCACACGCCGTCACCACTTCACCATCTTTTACTGTTCTTCTCTCTCTCTTCGCAGTAAGCTTTCCAGCCTGGATGCGTTGAACACAGAACGAACACTTTTCCATCACACCACGTGAACGAACGGTTACATCCGGATTCAGCACCATCTTACCAAGGTCTGTGTTCATGTGCGGGTTAACGCCTGCGAACTGCTTGTTATCATGGTACTTGAACCAGTTGAAACGTCTTACTTTATAAGGACAGTTATTCGCACAGTAACGGGTACCGATACAACGGTTATAAGTCATCTGGTTCAAACCCTCTGTGCTGTGTGTCGTCGCCGCTACAGGACAAACCGTTTCGCAAGGTGCATTGTTACAATGCTGACACAGCATCGGTTGGAATACGACCTCAGGATTTTCTGATGCATCTTCAAGACCTTTCCAGTCGTCAATGTTTGCATCGCTGCTGTAATATCTGTCGATCCGCAACCAGTGCATTTCGCGGCGGTTGATCACCTCTTCGCGACCGACAAGGGCTACGTTGTTTTCTACGTTACATGCCACCACGCACGCGCCACAACCTGTACACGTGTTCAGGTCGATCGCCATACCCCAGTGGTGATTCTTGTAATCGTGATTTTTCCAGATCGTCAGCTTCTCAGGATCCATCTTGTGGTCTTCAGCTTTCCATGTATTGATCATTGGTTGATAATGATCTTTCCTGAAGCTTCCATCCTGGAATTTATCCAGCGTTGTTTCCTGGATCACAGTCTTACGACCCATGTATGTTTCATGCGTCTGTGTCTGTGCGATCTGATATGTATCGTTGGTAATTTTAAAGTCTACATTTGTTGCAGCATAGCTCAGTGAGCCATTGACCATCGCAACCAGAGCATAAGCATTTTCACCAATGCCGTCTGCTACCTTACCTGCCTTTGTACGACCGTAACCCAGCGGAACACCGATGGTACCAGTTGCCTGACCAGGTTGAACCAGAACAGGGACAGTGATGGTCTTCTTTCCTACCGTGATAGTTGCCTTCTTTGTAACGCTTTCTTCGAAGTCGATGTCTTTTGCATCTTTCGGAGATACCGTTACATAGTGATCCCAAACAGATTTGGTGATAGGATCTGGTAACTCATGTAACAATGGATTGTTTGCCTGCGAGCCGTTTCCAACCGTTCCGTTTTCAAAAATTACAAGCTCGAAACCAGATGCCTTGTAGTTCGATGCTATCGCTGATGCAGCCCCGCTTACATTTCCGGCGAAGCTTGCCGCGCCGCCAGATGCTGGAGCTGATTGCTCAAACACACCATCATACAAACACTTATCCCAGAATGTCTGGAAGTCGAACGTCTGGTCTTTATAGAACCAGGTTCTCCAGTTATTTCTTACAAATTCAAAATAATCCGCTTCCGCGTCGCCAGACCAAACGAGGAGACTCTCCTGCGCCGGACGCGTTTTGAAGATCGGCGTGATGGTTGGCTGTGCAAGGCTGTATGTTCCAGGCTTCGGCTCGGCATCGTTCCATGATTCGAGGAAATGATGATCAGGTGCAAGGTAGATCGAAGGAGCTGCTTCCGCAGTTTCTTCTTCCTTGTATCCTGTTGAAATCGATAGTCCGATCTTCTTCAAACCTGCTGCCAGCTCGGCACCTTGAGGGTGATCGTAAACCGGGTTACAGTTAAAGAAGATCACACCATCAACCTTACCACCAGCGACATCAGAAACGAATGTTGCCATTGCCTCGTCGTTACCCTGACGGAAGTTGACAGGATTATTAGGAAGAATTGTTGATCCGTAGCTTCCGAGCATGTCGTTGATCGCGTTCACAACAACCTGGATCGCTTTATCATTCGATCCTGCTACGACAAGCGCGTTTCCGCGGTTTGCCCAAAGCTCATCCGCCGCTTTTGCGAGATATTGTTTTTCGACGCCACCAGAAACAGTAGCACGTCCGGCCTTCCCGGCTAATATATTATAGAGTTGTACGACAACTGCCCCTTCTTCCGAAGGTTTGATCTGCGTTCTATAATCTGCGTTAGCGCCAGTGAGAGACATGATTGACTCGAACTGGTAATGACGCGACATTTCTTTCTTGTTCTCTCCTACTTCACGGCTCTTTCCGTACTGGATCGTATTCTCAATGGTCGATCCCCAGCTATTGAGGAAATCGGCGGCAACGCTCACGATTGTTTTTGCCTTGCTGAAATCATACGACGGAATCATTGCCTTGCCAAATGATTCCTCATTTGCCTTTAGCATTCCGTAGTGAGAATTCTGATCGTACTGTACGTGCTGTGTCGTTGGATATTTTGCTATGAAACGCTCGATCGCAGCCTTTGTGCTGGGGCTGATGATCGTATTGCTCACGATTCTGATCTGACCACCTTTTCCAGCGATCTCATTCAGTTTGGCGATAACCTGGCTGTCGAGATCTTCCCATGAAATCTTCTTACCTGCAGCTTTCGGTCCGCGAAGACGTGAATTGTCATATAAAGAAAGAACGGAAGCTTCAACCTGCGCATTGGTTCCACCTTTTGTCACCGATGAAAGCGCGTTACCGTCAATCTTGATCGGACGACCTTCACGTGTCTTTACAACGATGCTGCAATAGTCTCCACCATTAATATAAGTAGAGGCATAGTAGTTTGGAACCGAGGCGTCAACATCAACCGGTTTCTGAACGTAAGGGATTGCCTTACGGATAGGCGCCTCGCAGGCAGCCAATGAAACGGCAGCCATACCAAAGCCCATCGTCTTGAGGAAATCACGGCGTGAAGAACCTTCACTCTCTTCCGGAGCAGGCGGGAATTCGTCGTTAGCGCGCTTAACTAAATCAGTTTGATTTGTCAGTTGCTCGATGCCTTTCCAGTAAACCTTTTTCGAATCTTTCATAAATCGTTTATCGCGATGCGTTGAGCGTAAATTCTATTAATAATGACACTTGGAACATTCTAGGCCGCCAATGTCCTTTACCTTCATCCCCTCCTTATCGTTGTGAAGTTCAACAAGCTTATCGTAGTAAGCATTGCCTTTTGAATTAACGTCTGTCTTCCTGTGACAGTCGATACACCATCCCATTGTCAACAATGAGTGCTGACGTACAACATCCATCTCTTCGACAGGTCCGTGACAGGTCTGGCATTCAATGCCACCGACGTTCACGTGCTGTGAGTGATTGAAATATGCGAGGTCAGGAAGGTTGTGAACACGAACCCACTCGATTGGCTTGTTCTCATTGAATGCTCTTACGATTTTACCGATCTCGTTTTCACCGGTATTTGTACCACTCTTGATCTGGTTGTGGCAGTTCATACAGATGTTTACAGAAGGAATCGTTGCGTTCTTGGTGTTCATGGCGCCGGTGTGGCAATACTTACAGTCGATCTCGTACTGGCCAGCGTGTATTTTATGAGAGAAAGCGATTGGCTGTTTTGGCGCGTAACCCTGCTGTACACCGATCGAAAATAAACCGTTAATAACAGCTTTGAAGCCGAAGGCGGCGATGAGGAACACGACGATGAATTTGAATCCTGGGCTGCTTGTTACGGTGCCGAACGTGATAGGTGAATGAACTACGTCTCTTTCTTCTTCAGTTAGCGTACGCTGATCGAGGAACCGTTTCATGGCCGAAACCAGGAAACCAAGAATGAGAACCAGTAAAATGAGAATGATGATCATCCCGATAAGGATGATGTTGAGATATTCAGGGGCTCCCTGCGATACTGCGTTTTGTTGGTTGTTCTGATTAGCTCCTCCCTCATCAGGGCCTGGCGCCTTATACGCGCTGACGTACGCAAGAATGTTCATGATCTCCTCATCCTTGAAAGACGTGAACGCAGTCATCTGCGTCTTGTTATATTCGTTATAAAGGTTTACCGCATACTCGTCGCCGGCTGCGATCACCTTCGATGAATTCTTAATAAAGGATTTAATCCAGTCGATGGAAGGTGCTCTGTCTACAACCCCTGCGAGCGCAGGACCGACCAGTTTTTTATCAACACGGTGACACGCCTTACAGTTTGCATTAAACAATTGTTCACCAGCCGAAATCGCTGCAGGATCCGTAGAGATATCCTGTGAAAAAGCCGATAAACTGAATAATGAAAGGAAAAAAACGAAAAGTAAGGACTTGTACGAGGAATGAAGATGAAGTTTTCTCATGATAAGGTTAGTGTCCGTTTCCAAACAAGTGGCACAAATCTACTATTGGAACTCATTTTTTCAAATTTATTTGCCCTTTGGGGCAATTTTTTATCAACTTAAAACGACGAGATAAAGGCATATTTACACGCCTTCCAAAAAGCGGCGAAAGGTAATGACTGATCGCGTACAGGAAGTTGAAAAAGTTTAATTTAGAATCATTTTAAACAGATGACCCCATTTGAGTACGTAATCGTTCTGATCTCTATTATTATAGGACTCGGAATCACGACGATCCTTTCAGGCCTGGCAGAGATCATTAAGCATCGCCATTCATCCCGGTTTTATGCCCCGTACCTGATTTGGATCGTTTTGGTCTTCGTGATGCACATCCACGAGTGGTGGGAAAGCTACTCGCTAAGAACAATTGAAGAATGGAAACTACCGATGTTCCTGTTTGTAATTCTTTATCCGATAGCACTTTATATCCTGGCTCATCTGCTGTTCCCCGCCGATATCAGGAATGGTTTTAACAGCCGGGACTTCTTCCTTTCTAACTATCCACGAATATTCGTGACGGCTATCACGCTAGTGGTGCTTAGCATCATTCACAATGTATTTGTCGCGGACTACGCATTAATGGATCAGGTGATCCAGTTTGCACTGCTGATCATTTTGTCAGGCGTCATGTTGCTGAAGATTAGAAATTCATTGGTTCACCACGTAGTGGCTATTGTATTTTTGGCGTTGATGCTTGGAAGCCTGATTCTGCTTCAGGATACGTACCTCACGATCAGGTGAAAAGATTTAAGAGTTAAGAGTTAAGATTTTAGATTTTAGATTTTAGATTTTAGATTTTAGAATTGACGATTTCCCGTCGAAGGGCAGGAAATTATTTCATGATGCGGTCTCTCACCCCCACGCATCCGGTCATTACCCGGATACTTCGTAAATCATAAATCGTCAATCGTCACTCGTAAATCAGTATATTGTTTAGCCACTAAGGCCCTAAGACACTAAAGATTTAGAATTCTGATTTTAGATTTAAGATTTTAGAATTGACGGTTTCCCGATCGAAGGGCAGGAAATTATTTCATCATGCTGTTTCTCAAACAGCTCATCAGAGGTCAATCGGGTCTTTCCACATTTACTTAAACACTTTCGATTTCACAAGTGCGAATAACAACCTGACAACTCCGGATACAACCTAAAAAGTCCGGACAACGACTTGATAAGTCTGGATAACGACCTGAAAAGTTCCGATAACAGTTTAAATAGTTTGGATATCGATTTAGATAGTTTGGATATCGATTTAAATAGTTTGGATATCGATCCAAATAGTTTGGATAACGGTTCAAATAGTTTGGATAACGACCAAACAACTCCGGATAACGGTTTGAGAAGTATGGAAACCAACTTGGTGTCCCACGAGTCTGTTTCTATAAACTGTGCCCAACACGTTCGGTCATTACTTCAATCCTTCGAAAATCAAAAATCGTTATTCGTCACTCGTAGATCAGCATTTGTCTTTCGCATGAAATGTTCCGGACGCTGGAAAAGAAACCCCAGGAGATCATGTGCGATCCTGAGCATGGGATGTGGGTAAGATAGCAGCGAGCGAATGGATCTTTTTGTTCTTTACAATTACTGTGTCCGTTTGGTTAGCCTCATCATTACCTCATTTGTGTTTGGGCAAAGAAGCCGGGCAGATCCTTCGCTCGCCGCTTCCCGACGCACAAAGCCGTGCTCAGGAAAAACAGGATTCTCAATTATTCTTAGTGTTACTCAAAACACGTTAATCGTCACTCGTAAATCAGCATTTGTCTTTCCCCGCAGATTCCCTGCTTTCGACTCCCATCCCGAACAATGCAAAATCATATTTAACAGGATCCGTAGGATCAAGCTTGCGTAGATTGGTTGTCAATTCGAGAGCAGTCTGCCAGTCCGTTTGCTTACGCTTGATCAGCTTTAGTTTTCGTCCTACCCTGTCGACGTGGACGTCGAGCGGGCAGATTAACTGCGATGGTGAAATGGTTTTCCAGATACCAAAGTCGACGCCTTTGTTATCCTGGCGTACCATCCAGCGCAGGTACATGTTGATGCGCTTGCAGGATGACTTCCGCTCTGGCGTGGGAAGGTGTTTTTTTGTTCGTGCGGGATGATCCGGCAATGAAAAGAACGCCCGATGAAAACGAACGAGTCCAGCTTCAACCGTTTCCTCCGAAGCATTCACGGCAAAATGTTTCTCAAGCGACTTTTCCGTGCTGTATAAATTTCGAAGTGCCTCAATAAAGTAGAGTGCGTCGGTGCCGTTAAAAGTCCGGTGTTTAAAATCACTCAGAGGTTTTAAGTCTTTGGCTGAGTGATGTCGGATAAAATTATAAGGATCGTTATCCATGATTGCGAGCAATTCACTGCATTTGCGGATGATCGTCTTGCGCTGGCCCCATGCCAGCAGCGCGGCAAATAGTCCTGCTATTTCAATGTCCTGTTTTTTTGTAAACCGGTGCGGAATGGAAACAGGATCGTTTTCTATAAACGATGGCTGATTGAACTGTTTATATTTTTTGTCCAGGAAGGATTTGAGATCGGCGGTCTTCAGGCGCAAGCTTTTAGAAATTATTGTGGTTAACCCGGATGTTGTTCTTTTGAGAGCGTGCTCACATTACTGGATGAGCCGGTTGCAGCCCCACTTTCGGTATTGGTTTTCGCCGGAATCATATTTTCAGCATTTGCAAGCGGTAATGTGACTACTACTTCAGTGAATCCTTCGCTGGTGACGTGGAGATCGATGTGCCCGCCGAGTTTCTGCGTTGCGCGGCGTGAGAGGTAAAGTCCTATTCCGCCCGACAGAGAACGTTCCGATGCCCGCGCGAAAATATGGAACAGCTCTTCCGGATGTGTCTCCCCGATACCGATGCCATTGTCGATGACCTTCACAACGATTGACGACTCCTCCGCTTCAACGATCACTTTCACAAATGGATCCACACGATCGGAGGTGTCGTGAAATTTGATTGCGTTGGCGATCAGGTTCTCCATGATCAAGGTGACCAACTCAAGATCGGAGGTATAGGTAATTTTGCGGGGGATTTCACGGATGACTTTGAATCGTGGTGGTAACCCTTTTCGCTTTTCGATAAGTTCGACGTAATCGACGATCTCGTTGAAATCAATGGCATGTGCATGAAGCGGAGCATTGTTGATCTGGTTGATCTTTTGAAGCCGTCGTAGCAAAGTATCCAGTTGGCTCGCGGTAAAGTCGAGCTTATGCAGATAGGTCAGGGCAGTTTGGTCATTCACATCGGTGAGCGCCACATTGCAGAGGCCTTTAAGTGTTGCCAATGGTCCGCGGATGTCGTGTGATGTCTTGTAGATGAAGTGATCAAGTTCCTTGTTTACTTCACCAAGGAGCTTGTTCGCCGCCTGGAGATCTTGTGTCGCGGTTTGTACTTCCTTGTCGAGTCGTTCGTTCGCGCGCCGTCGTGCGACGTTGTTGCGATAGAGCATGAAGCCGAGTAGGCCGGTGAGTATGGCGATGATGGCAACAGAGATGTTGAGGGTTCGTTGCCTGGCAAGTGCTTCGTCTTGCGTGGCGATGGTTTTGATGTTTTCGCGTTC
>DASPJN010000230.1:0-3228 GCA_035628595.1 Chryseosolibacter sp. | reverse complement strand
CGTCAACGTCAGACTCGCGGCGCTCGATGCACTAAAACCTTACGTCCGGGATAGCGCTGTTCGTGAACAAATTGTCAGATCAATCTCAAAACAGACCTCGCCACTTGTACAGCTTGCGTTGGCGGATTTGATGGCGCAGCTCCAGGTTAAGTCATCCGTGAAAGAGCTGGAAAAAATTATTGAATCTGATGGTACGCCAACAGAAGTAAAGAAGAGAATTCAGGAAAATCTTAAAGTTTTAATATGAAAACGACCAGATTAATGCTAATCGGTTCTCTGATACTCCTAGCAGGATTTTCATCGGCGCAGGAGTTCACCGAAACGTTAGAGAAGAAGTTGTCCTTTGAAAAGAAAGGAAGTCAAAATGCCCTCGTGGTCTCCAATATTAATGGAAGTATTAACGTGGTTGGATACGATGGTGAAGACATCATTGTCGAAGTCCAAAAAAGAATCACGGCAAAGACTTCTGCCAGACTGGAGAAAGGAAAACAGGAACTGCAGCTGGGTGTCATGAACGATGTCGACACGATCTACCTGTATGTGCAGGACGGATGCAACAGTTTTTCAAGAGAGGCGCGCCATGGGTGGTCGCGAAATGACTGGGGTTACGACTCGGATTGCCGCGACTGCAATATCCAGTACGATTACAGTATGGACTTTACCATTAAGGTTCCGACTCAAATCAATGTTGCGGTGAGTACGATCAATGAAGGAAACGTAGTTGTTGAAAATGTAAGGGGAGCTGTCGAAGCAAGCAATATCAATGGCAGCATTCAGCTAACGAAACTCGTTCGCGAGGCGCATGCAAGTACCATCAACGGCGATCTTGATGTTGATTACTTGAACAATCCTCCGAAGGATTGCCGGTTCTACTCATTGAATGGTGACATCAACGCAATTTTTCCGAAAGGACTTGCAGCCGAATTGAGTTTTGAAAGTTTTAACGGCGAGTTCTTTACGAACATCGATAAGATTCAACCGCTGCCGCTACGCGTTGTTCAAAATGAAGAAAAGGAAAATGGAACAAAGTATAAGGTCAACGGAAATCGATACCAGGTTGGTACGGGCGGCGTATACCTTGACTTTGAAACATTCAATGGAAATGTTTATCTGAAAGAAAAGTGAAAATGATTGAAAAAGAAATTATGAAGAAGATATTGATACTTGGTGTGAGCTTAATGATTGCAGGATTGATGCTGATCTCGGGCTCGATTGCGTGTGCTCAAAGCAATAATGAATTTACCGTTCCGCTTTCTGATCCTGCTAAGCGAGGAAAACTGAAAGCCCATTTGAACTATGGCTCCATTACAATTAAAGGAACGGCGCGGAAGGACGTGTTGGTAAAGTACAAGCAGATTGAAAATGAAGACTGTGACGACTGTGACGACCACGATCATGATCACGACGAGGACGGAGATGAGGGAAAATCACGCAATGGGCTGAGAAGAATCGGCGGTGGCGGAATGGACCTGGAAGTTGTGGAAACCAATAACTTCGTCAAGGTGGAATCAGATTCATGGAACAACGGGTTACACGTAGAGCTTGAAATCCCATCAGGAATGGATGTGGAAATGCACACTTACAATGGTGGAGACCTGATGATCTCAAATGTTCAGGGACAGCTCGAGTTGACGAATTACAACGGTGAAATTACTGCGTTGAACATATCCGGCTCCGTTGTTGCGACAACTTACAACGGCGAGATTAAAGTAACGTTTGACAAGATCACCGAAAACGCGCCGATGTCATTCACAACGTACAACGGCGATATCGACCTCTCGTTCCCTTCGACGCTAAAGGCATCGCTGAAGATGAAAACCGAGCAGGGCGAGATTTACACCGACTTCGATGTAAGTTTAACAAGCACGGGTCCGGTACAACAGAAGGACACAAAATCGGGAGTCTATCGCGTAAAGATCGACGACTGGAAACGTGGAAGCGTCAACGGTGGTGGCCCCGACTTCACGATGAAGAATTACAATGGTGACATCTACATCAGGAAGAAATAGGATTGGTCGGAGTTCAGACGCCATAAGAAACAAAAAGGCTCTCGTTCAGAGAGCCTTTTCGCATTTAACACTAAAATATTTACTGGGGGTTGACTTCACCGGCAAGGACTTCTTCAGTTACAATTTCCATTTGCTTAGCCTGGATAGTATTTATGATTTCGTGAAGTTCGACAATTAACTGCGAGTCCTTCAAATCGCTGTTGCTGGCGATCTCCTGGAGAACGGTTATTTTTTTCTCGTCATTCTTTTCGGCTAATGCCTTCTGAATAAACTTCGCGGCAGCGATGTCGAGTTTGTTGTTTGATAAGTTCGAAGATTTGATCCAGCCAGTTTCGATCCATTTTCCGTCTGACCGCTTACCTTTTACCTCCAGGAAGTCCTCTCTTGAGCTTGTGACGGCAACGATATCGTATTTACTAAATTTTTTGTCAGTTTTAGTAAGAGCATCGGGCCTGTTATATATGTCTGCATCTTTTATATTAACATGTGGCTGACCATTACTGACAATGAAATCTTTTTTAGACCAGCCTTCAGTGCCATCATTCAGCCTGATTTTTACGTATACGTCGGCCGTGTCAATCGCGTTGGGAAGTACAGTAACAACTTCACCAATACTTAAAGCAGTGAGATATTTTCCTTTGTCGGATGGGTCTTGGCGTAGGGCTACATTGTCCCAGATACAGGAAGCAATGATTGAGTCTTTAACGGTCTCAGGTTCGTCAGCAATCGAAGGTGTTTGTTCGCTGATTTGCGAACTCTTTTTGTCAGAACATTGGATGCATAATGTGATGAGCAGGAAAGCGAAGATGAGTTGCCCTGCGATGATGTGATTCTTTATGGTCATAGATTTGGGAATTAGTTATACCCAAATATAACCATTGACAGATTAATGGAAAAGTGTTGTTGAATATGACCTTAATCCGATACCCCCTTTACACCCTTGAAAATCACCTCGCCCTCCGCGAGGCCATACTTATAACGTTCATCAGTTGAGAAAGAATCCACAAACCGATCTTCAACCGCAGTCATTCCTGCTTGCTCAATTCGTTTAGAATAATCCTTTCCGAATTTCCTTACGTGATCATCCTGCCCAAAAGCTTTTTCACGCGCACGTGCATCGGTAATGGTTTTGTCCTCGTACGTAACTTCAGGAATTGGATTAAAGAACGGGACCTGTAAGATTGCAAATCCGCCGGGCTTCAATACGCGTTGTATTTCA
>DASPJN010000229.1:0-19657 GCA_035628595.1 Chryseosolibacter sp. | reverse complement strand
ACCAGAGCCGGCCTTCATGGAAGCACTGCTGCGAGATGCAGTCTCCTGTACAATTTCCATTGAGAAGGAAGGATTTCCTTTCATCCACGTTGCCTTCTTTGTCTATGACAAAGAGCAGCATGAGATCATTTTTCATTTTTCGAAACATGGCTATGCCGGCGATCAGATCACGGACGGAAAGAAAGCAGCCATTTCAGTGTATCGCTATGGCAAGCTGTATACGGCAGAGAAGGCAGTTGATTTCGGATGTGAATATCAAAGCCTCATTCTCTATGGCAATATTACCATCATCATTGATGAAAACGAGCGCATGAGTGCGATGCAAAAGTTCTTTCAGAAATTCTTCAGCAATTCGTCGCACGAGTACGAAGCTTTTACAAGTGCGGAGGCAAAACCCATTCATGTAGCTAAGATGAAAATTGCCGACTGGTTTGGTAAAGAACATCTTGTACCTGACTTCGCGAAAGAGTATTTTTATTTTCCGGTGAGCCCGGTGATTGAATAAAAAAGTGATTACGGTTGTTGCGCCACTGATCGAAGCTTCGTTTTCTTAAACACTCCCACCGCTATCAATGATGTCTTCCGTGACTACCGTCTGTTTATGAAGTGCTTTGCTAACTACACTTTTTTTCTCACCTACACATCAGGTGAATGAACTCAGGCCAACCCGACAGCGCTAGTTGAGATTCTTCGGAGCTTTTCAAATGCCTATTCGTCCTCTGAATACACAACGCTCCGTGTGTACCGTGGCCGCTCACAGATTTGATATCCGTCTGCGTTGGGTCTCCCTTACGGGACCCAGCGCTCATACTGCCGCCAGAGATCAAACTCATAAAACCTCATCGACCCGAAACCTCATCGACCCGCGATATAGGTCAACGCCGTCTTCCCGCGACTGTCGCCTTTCTATGACGTGCACAGGTTTTTTGCGCCGATCGAACTGATTTTGTCAATCATCCAACCCCTTTCCATCCAGAATCTGCTTCAATGATTTTTCAATCCGTGCTTCCCGGGTTTTGGATTGTTTCGCAGAAGAGAAATGTAATAAGTAGCCGCGCTGTCGTCCAGGGGTCAATGCGTAAAATGCTTTCTTTAACGCCTTGTTTGCCTCCAGCACATTTTTAAACTCATCCGGCATCGCGAACTCCGTGGTTTTCTTGAACTGCACTTTCACGCCGTCCTTTTCAAGCTGCATCGCTTCTTTGATATATGCTTTCAAACTGCGTTCTAACCCGGTAACATCTTCGGCAGCAGTGAACCGTACCTGACGTGCTGCCTGAACGTTTTTCGTCTGCTGTACGAGAATACCTTTTTCATCACTCAGCAAAGCACCTTTCATAAACAACACCGCGCAGTATTCCTTGAATCCATGCATCAGTACAACGTTGCTTCCGTTTAATGTGTAGCAAGGTACCCCCCATTTCAACTCTTCAGTTAAGCCACAACTTAAAATGATCGTGCGCAGCTTTGCATACGCTTCCTGCCAGGGTGATGCTTCTTTGAAAAACCAGTCGACCTTTGGGTTTTTGTTTTGGGATGGCATAAAGGGTTTGTTTGTGTTGTTGTGAGTTATTGAAAAGTTCTTTTGAAAGTTTGAAGTAAATATTTCGGTTGCAGCTATAAACTTTAACGGGGGACTAAATTAACAAATGTGGGGGTATCCGGGGAAGGAAAAGTTAAGTAAACCTTTTGGTGTGTGAAGGCACTGAGCCTAAATGCATCGGCATGCCGCAGTCATAGATCGAAAATTGTTTTCGTACTTTTTGCATTGGCAAAAAGCAAGAAAAGGCCAGGCTCAGCAATGCTTCATCCGCACAAGCCGGGACGGCCGCGCTGTTAGCTCCCGCACTCTATTACTCAGACGTTTTTGTTTCAGCAACGAGATGTTGTTTGAGTTTGAGCTTCGAAGATCAGTGTTGGTTTACGCGCTATGCTAGAGAGAAACGGCAGCCGCGGTCATTATAAACTTGGTGAAGGATTCGCGTTGGTAAGGGCGTCATTATTCTGGCGTGGGCAACGCCCTCGGCTATTTGTCTATGCTGGCTTCGAAACGAAGAGCGCCAAAGCCCGCCCGCCGGAAGCCAGGGATCTGGGCGCGTTTCATTGACCCAGACTGATGCGCGTGCCATCGAAACCTAATGTTGAAGTTCGGGTGAGATATCTGCCTCCATAAAACGCTTCTGCAGGCATAACAAAAATCGTGACGAAGGATTATTCAGTATTTGCAATGACCGGTTGCTCGTGGTTAATGAAAATTACCATTAGTAATGCAAAAGATGCCTCTGACGTAAATACCCCATTGCCGTTGTCAGATTTGACGACTAAAAGCGCAACATTAGCGTATGAACAGGTTGGGCTAACCAAATCAACAATACCTACCGTGAGTAAATTTCTAACGATCCCGATTTCAATACGTGTTGTCGCGTTGTTACTACTCGCGTCACAAGTGTGTTCACAGCAGCTCATACCCGATAAAGATTTTCCGGTGCCGAGAGACAAGCCGTCTTTCACTTATCATCCGCCAAGCAAAAGTTTACTCCTGGTTGGCGGATCGACTATCTTCCCTGACACCGTGCGAAACGATGTCTGGAAACTAAATGGAACAAAATGGATCAGGATAGAAGCGCAAGGTCCCGGTGCGCGAGCTTTTTTTTCCGGCGGCTTAAATAAAGCTGACAACCAGATCTATTGTTATGGTGGTGTTCCGGTTTCTTCCGCGGGACTTCAACTCGAACAAGCCAAGAACGATCTTTGGGCATTTGATGGTAATACCTGGTCTGAGTTGACAGTAGATAAAATCGGATCGCGGCATCATCATGCAATGGTATTTGCCGATCACCTTGACGCATTTGTGTTGTATGGTGGTTTTTCAACGTCGGGAGCCGACACAGTAACATGGCTGCTTAAAGACGGTTGTTTCACCGCACTGAAAATACCGGGGCCCGGCGTGCGATATCAGTCTTCGATCGCTTATGATCCAAAACGAAAAAAGGTAATCATATACGGCGGTGGTAATAATCCATCCGAACATTGGGAATTTGATGGCGAACGGTGGACACAAATTCGAGTCGACAAAAATCCTGGCGTGAAGTTTCGCGCTTCCATCGCCTATGATGCATCGCGAGGAAAAATAGTGATGCATGCAGGACAGGTGAACCTGAACATGCAGGATCCGGAAAATCATAACTTACCCGACACCTGGACATGGGACGGAACGCAGTGGGAAAAGATCGCGAGTGCTTCCGTATTTCCGATTGCCATGACGTACGACCCGAAAACCAAATCGCTACTCGCCTATGGCTTCGACGAAGGGAATCCATCAAAAGAAAGAGGACTTGCATTATGGCAATTAAAAAAGGATGAATGGAGAAAACTTACGGACTATGGTAAGTGGAATACACTGAACTATCTCGCCAAATGCGTTGAGCAAAATGAAAATGACGTTGATGCATTGAAACTTTATGCCAGCGGACTTCGCGCAGCTGGGCAGTATGAAAAAGCGGAGGGAGCCTACAAAAAATTACAACATCGATTTCCCAACGATTCTAATCTTCTGACTGCTCTGGCACATATCATGGCAAGTCAGGCAAAGTATAAAGAAGCAACAGACTATTACGAGCAAGCAGTCGCCCTCTCACCAAACGCAAATGACTTTTACAATCTTGCCTGTATTTATTCCCGACAGGGCGATATTAATAAGTGCTTCGAAAATCTGGACAAGGCAGTGTCTCATGGTTTCAATTCTCGAAAAGACCTCGAGAGTGATCCTGACCTCGCTCAGTTGAAATCAGATAGCAGATGGAACCTGCTAATAGAGAAGCTTGACCAGCCGGATTAAATCTTTAAGGAGCATACCAAACAAATCTAAAATGGAACGAAGGAATTTTTTGGCGTACAGTGGATCGCTGTTTGCCGGCGTCATGTCACTCTCTTCAAAATTGTTTGGGAAGTCGAGCGGGTGTCAGACTGACGAAGATGTTCAGGGGCCGTTCCTGCGGGCAGGTGCTCCAGAACGAAATGACTTAGCTGTAGATTACAAAGGTAGCAACGGAGCTCCACTGGAAGTGAGGGGAAAAATTCTGAGCGATGATTGCATTACGCCGGTACCCAATGCACTCATAGAACTCTGGCATGCCGGCCCGGACGGGCAGTACGATGAACATTCGGATAAATTTGTTTTCAGAGGGCGTGTTAGAAGCGGAATCAATGGCGATTACTATTTTCGAACGTTATTACCTAAAGGCTACAAAGATGGCGTCCTCGATCGGCCAGCACACATTCATTACATAGTCAATGAAAGCAAGCACAAAAAACTGGTTACACAACTGTATTTTAAGGGTGATCCAAAACTCGACAATGACATTTTTATTCAGCGTAATAATGGTAAGAAAAGGGCGGTGGCTTACCCCCAGGATATTAACGGTGTACACCAGGTTGTTTTTGATATTGTGTTAACAAAGTCGTGATGCACCCGAAAAACTTTTACCGCAGATTAAAACCTTTAACATTTAACGTAACGAGACAAACATGAGACAGTTTGTTGTTTTTACTCTGATATTTTGTTTCTGCACAGTGTCATTGGTAGATGCACAAACCCCCAAACCGAGGTGGGGTCATCAAATGATATATGATGCGAGCATGAAACAAACGTTGGTCTTTGGCGGCTCCCACAACGGTCAGGATATGGGTGATCTTTGGGCATGGAACGGCACTTCATGGAAAATGCTTACCGAAACCGGGCCTGCTCCAAGAATCGGGTTTGTCCTTGCTTATGACAAAAAGCGAAAAGAGACCATTCTGTTTGGAGGTCGGTCTAACGAGCATTTACTCAATGACACGTGGAAATGGGATGGCGTGAGATGGACAGAACTAAAAGTACAAGGACCCGGACCGCGCGCACATGTTGTTGGTAATTTTGATCCAGAACTTGGTGGAATTCTGGTTTACGGCGGATTTGACGTCAATGGTCCGTTGTCCGATACGTGGCTGTTCGATGGATCTGACTGGAAAAAGCTCGCAGATAATTCAGTTATCGGTGAATCGCTCAATCAATCTATGACGTACGATGAGAAGGAAAAGCATCTCGTGCTGCTAACCGCTAAACTCCCGGAGAATAAAGTTTCAGAAACATGGGCCTTCAAAAACGCGTCATGGCATAAAATTTCCGATAACACACCGATTAATGCAGTGGGAACAATTCAGGCGATTGTATCAGATGCAAACAAAGAAATTTTTTTATTTGACGGAACGAAAGGAACTTCATGGAAATTGGTTGATGGTGAATATAAAAAACTAAATGACATTGGGCCATCAGGCCGATCGGCTTATACTATGGTTTTGGATTCGAACCGAAAAAAAGTTGTGTTATTTGGCGGAGGTGTACCCGAAACAAACATACGGTACAATGAAGTGTGGGAATGGGACGGAAGGCAATGGAAAATGGTTCATCCCAAATAAAACAGGTCAATATTTGCGATCGTGAATGCATAAATGCATCTCACTATCGGCTTTAATTAGATGTTTCACTTTAAAAACATTGCGTACAGGATGCTTTCGACAATGAGGATGGTGGCAGCGGTTTTGATCTGTTCCTCTCTAACGTGCTTCGGTCAGGAATTCGGTAGTGAGAACGGCCTGTATTTTGAGGCTCCCGCTGCGTCAGATTCAGCAAATGAAAATTTCTTTAATCAGGATAATCGTATTTACACACCGGGGAAAAGATTTGTTTTCTCTTACGAGATCTTTAAGCTCGGTGACACTTTATCAGTAAATGTGAATGAAGTCAATGATCCGAAAACACCAACCTGGAAGTTTGTCAACACACATGGGGAAGATAGCCTGACAATTAAATTTCTCACGATTGAAATTCAAGACGGCTATGGCGGCATGGATGATCTGTTCCCGGACTACAGCCAAACGATCATGCGACAACAATATCTCTCTTCGAAAAAAAGTCTGTTGTTTGAAGGCTCAACCGGTCTGATAGAAAATGAGAAGAATGTCTGGATACATCCCTTCCGCGGAAAATATTTTTCAGTGCTGCAGTTCAGTCCATACCCATTTGTAAAACTGCCAGTCAGAAAAAAAACAACATGGATATGGAAGCTTCAAGGAATAAGCGAGCGATGGTCAGACCCGCGGATAGTTGAATACCAGTCGAAGCAAGAAGCGAATTATGAATATAGGGTTACCGGAAGAAAAGTATTGGCGACCTGCTTTGGCAAACTTAAGTGCGCAGTGATTAGCGCGAGTGCAAAGCTCGCGATAGGTTCGAGCAGCCTTATCGCATATTTCAACGATCAGTATGGATTTGTGAGAATGGAATATCAAAACATCGATGGAAGTCATATCAATTTAGAATTGATCAACGTTCAATCTAAGTAAGCGTACCAGCGTTCGCATGGCATACGCAACCAACGGACCGCTTATATTCAGTTGCTTCGTAATACTTGTGAAGGATTGGTGATCGCTGCTGCGTAGATCCGGTGCCCTGTTGTAAGCACAGCAATAGATATTAGCATTACCAACGCCACAATGAAATGCCACCACTTAATATCAATCGCATAAGCAAAGTTAGATAACCAACCGTCGAGAAAGTACCATGTGATCGGCACACTAAACGCAAGGGAGATAAAAATAATAGCAGCCGTTGGTTTGTAAAGCACTTGAAAGATCTCAACCGTGGATGCTCCTGAAATTTTCCGGATGCCAATCTCTTTCATCCTTCTGGTTATCTCGAAGGATATCAAACCGTAAAGACCAATGCAGGTAAGGAGTATCGCTATTACCGTAAAAATTCTGAACACCGCTGAAAATTGCTTGTCAGAATTGTAAAGGGCAGCAAATGACTCATCCATGAATTGAAACTCGAACGGGTAGCCGGGCATTACCGTCGACCAGTTCTCAGAAAGCTTTGCAAGCACTGGTTTCATGTCTGTTCCGCTACGTACGCGTACCAGGATCTTTTGAAAACTTTCAGGCAAAATCACTAATGTGATTGGTTCTATCGCGCTATGAAGTGACGCGAAATGAAAATCTTTCATCACGCCAATCACAGGACCCTCCATTTTATCGATAACAGTCATCTTGATTCTTCTGCCAACCGGATCTTGCCATCCGGCCTTTTTCACAAAGGCTTCGTTGACTACGTACGCAGCGGAATCAAGCGAATGCTCTACTTCGAAATCACGTCCTTCAATCATGGTAATGCCCAACGTCTCTACAAAATCGTGACTAACAAAAATCGTCTTCGTTCCGATTCTATCCTCTTCAAAACCTTCAAGTTCATAACTGATAGCAGCCATGTTGCTATAGTCACCGGGTACCGTCTGAGAAAATGCCACCTTTTCAACTTCTGAAATGCTTTCAAATCTTTCCTTAATTGGTGCCATATACTTTTCCAATCCCTCTGCAATTCTTCCATTAACAATAACTACCTGCGAGCGATCAAATCCTGGCTGTTTTGAACTGAGCAAGTCGAGTTGTAAAGTAATGATCAACGCTCCCGAGATCAGAACAGCAGAGATGGTAAACTGACCTGACAAGAGTATTTTTCTGAATCGAGCATTTCCCATGACAGAAATTTTTCCGCGTAATGCATCGACAGGGTTCACACCCGATAAGATTAGTGCAGGGTATACACCGGCTACTGCACCGATGATCAATACGCCAATGAAAGCAGCTAAACCATAGTTCAGAATAAAATCTGCCCATAAAAATTTACGCGCGAGCAGGTCTCCAAACGGAGCGTGTAGCATGTTGCTAAAGGCGAGGGCGATGAAAAATGATACAATGGTCAGCATCAAGGATTCAACCAATGACTGCTTGATCAATTGCACACGCACACCACCCAGCGCTTTGCGCATGCCAAACTCCTTCAAGCGAGATGAAGCGAGGGCAGTAGCAATATTGATGTAATTGAAGCAAGCGATAACAAGAATAAGCACGCCGATGGCTGAGATCAGATATATATTATTAATGTTACCGTTATTTTTAAATTCATACGTCAGTTGTGAGTTCAGATGGATCTCCGTTAGTTGCTGGAATTTGGGTTCAAACTTTTGACTGCGGTATTGATTTGAAAATCGCTCTCGCAGAAACGGTGCAAGTTTTGCCTCAAGGCCTCGGATATCGGTGCCCGCTGCGACTTGAAAATATGAGTATACCATCTGGAACGGTCGTAGGGAATCCATTGGCATGATGTAATTGAACTCCAGGTGAGATTGTGAAGGCAGGTCCTGTAATACGCCTGTCACACGCAACGACTTTTCATTGTCGAGCATAATTATTTTGCCGATAGCATCATCTGTACCGAAAAACTTCCTCGCTTTACTTTCAGTCATCACAATCGAGCCCGGTTCTCTTAACGCGCTTGACGGATCGCCATGCGTAAGTTTAAAATTGAACATTTGGAAGAACGTCGAGTCGGCGTTGATAAATCCTTCTTCAAAAAACCTGACATCGTTGTACGCAACCATTGGCGTAAATCGTAAGCGTTTTTGAATTCTGGTGTACCGATCAATTTCAGGAAATTCATCAGCGATCACGCGGGCCCATGGATTGGGAAGAAATGCAGGTGTAGTGATGTTGTTCTCCTGTCCCCAGGGATCACCGAGCCTGTAAATGTTTTCAGCCTTATCATGGAACTTGTCATAGTTCATCTCGTGATCGAGGTAAAGCGTGATCAGAATCAACGAGAGAAATCCGAGCGAAAGGCACAAAAGGTTAATACCTGTTTGCGTTTTGTGTTTCCGCAAGTTTCGTAGGGCAACAACCAAGGCGTTTATAAAAACCATAAGAAATGTTTAGAGATCGTTGTTAAGCCAGTAGCTACCTCCTTAAGGTTGTATTAAGATAGGATGAGCATGCGAGTGTTATTCAGAATTTCACACGAGCGGTACAAAAAATTTAGTTATAGATGCAATCCGGATATTGGCGGCACAGGCCGGGGGTTTATTTTTTTTATATGACATATAATGCAGATACTGAGTCAGTCGAAGTTCGTTTCGACTACATAGTCAAAACCTTGTCGTACAATTTTTTTGTGAAATCGAACGTTCGTCACTGATGCCTAGCCAGCTCCAGGTCTTGAATTAAGCTTAGCATACGGGTCTGCCTCAATTCCAACACAACCTTAATTGCTGCGCAGAACTTCCGCGGGATTAGTGTTACTTAGGTAGAATGCGTGATAGCTGATGGTCATCAGCGCGATGACGACCGCAGCGGCAGGGCCTGCGATCATCCATTTTACCGCGATATCAGTGCGATAGAAAAAAGTCGCCAGCCAATAATCCATCGCAAACCAGGAGGCAGGGAGGCCGATCACAATGGCAAGTAAAATCTCCTTTAAAAACGCGTTGCAAAAAAGTGAGAAGATATCACCTGAGGTTCCACCCAATACTTTTCTGATACTCATTTCCCTACTTCGCTGATGCGCCGAAAAAGTGGCGAGACCGAATAATCCAAGACATCCGACAAACAGCGACAAGCCGGAAAAGATCATGGTGACAGTGCTCAGCTTTTCTTCCGCCCGATAAAGGTTTTGAAGATTGTTCTCGAGAAAAAAATATTCAAACGGCCAACCCTCGCGCAGTGTTTTCCATTTCTTTTCAAGATGCTGAAGCGCGGCCTGCCTCTCGGCAGCATCAATACGCACAGCAACATATTTGAGGAATACGCTGAACGAGGCGGGATGCTGTACAAGATCAAGCACCAACGGTCTCACCGGATGATGTCTTGAGGTGAAATTGAAGTCTTTCACAACACCGACAATTCTGTGATCCGGATGTTGATCAAATTGCTTGCCAATAGCCTCAGCGTTGGATTTCCAACCCATCGCCCTGACGAGCATCTCGTTGACAACAAGGCCGGTGCTATCGTCACGTAGAAAGGTTTCGTCATAGTCGCGGCCGGCAACAACAGTCACACCAAAAGTATTTGTGAAATCATGGCGCACCTGGAGCGTTGGGAAGGGCCGGACTTCAGAAAGACCCTCGAACCTGTAAGAATAAACCTGGTGCTTAGATCCTACAATGTCTTCCACCGCCGAAACACTCACGATTTTTGTATCACTGAGGAATTCGTCTTTCAATGTCTCATATGCCGCATTGGTCAAACCAGTTCGCATCACCGGGATGAGCACAACGTTTTCCTTTTCAAAACCGCTTTCCCCTTCGCGTAAAAGAACCAGCTGGTCAACGATCACCCCCGTACCGATCAGTAACATGATTGAAAGCGCAAACTGAAAAACAACGAGGCCGCGACGCAGGTTGTTTCGCGAGAATCCCGTGGAGGCCCGTGATGCTACAGTGACGGGTTTCGCAGCCGACAACACAAACGCAGGATAGATGCCTGCAAATATACCGAGTAACACGGGAAACAGAATCCATGCAGCAAGCCATTCGGACTGGAGAAAAAAAGTTATCGCGATATTTTTCTCCGCCAGTTCATTGAAATACGAGAGTAGGCCACACACGATCGCCACACCAAGTATCACGGAAGTGAAAGTGATGACAACTGACTCTGTCAGAAACTGATTTACAAGCTGTCTTCGCTGACTTCCGAATGTTTTTCTGATACCCACCTCCAATGATCGTCTTGCGGCGCGTGCCGTACTTAGATTAATAAAATTGATGGAAGCAATGAGCAGAATCGCGATTGCGATCGAGCCCAGGATAAACACAGTTTTGATTGAACTATTCGTGCCAATTTCGTAGTCGAGTGTAGCATGAAGATGTATATCTGTTAGCGGAAACAGATCCAGCGTTACACTTTCCTGATAAGCATTCGGATAATACTTCTCAACAAATGCTGGCAAATTTTTCTGAAGCGCAACAGCTGATGCTTCGTCTTTAAAAAGCAGGTATGTCCACACTGGATTCCACGACCAGTTGGACGGATAGTTTCCGCTGGGAAAGAAGTGCTTGATGGTGGGGAATGAGACGAGAAAATCAAAAGTGAAATGTGAATTGGAAGGCGGATCTGCGACGACACCCGTAATCAGCAAATCGAATTGCTGCTGCAGCTTTAAACTTTTTCCAACAGGATCTTCGCCCGGAAAATATTTGTCGGCCATTGACTGCGTGATGACAACGGTGTTTGACGCACTAAGCGGGCTGCTCTCAGCACCGTTTTCCAGCTTAAAATCAAAAACATCAAACACGGTGGAATCAGTAAAAAATACACGCGATTCATTGAAGTACTTTGATCCATCTATTGTGGCGAGCGTCAAAAAGGGAGACTGAAAATTGAAGAACCTGCAATAGGACTCCACTTCATTCTTATAGTCATTCAAAATTGGTTCGAGCACCGGGAAGGGCACACTTGCTGCTTTCTCGCCGAGTCCTTCGCTTTCAAATGTTTGATGAAGGCGATAGATGCGTGCCGAATTTCTATGGTATCGGTCGTAGCTCAGCTCATCGCTTATATACAGGGCAATGAAAATAAAAGACGCAATGGCTATCGAAAGCCCGGCGATATGTAAAAGAGAATAGCCCGGGTTCATCCGCATCGTACGGATAAAAATGCGCACATAACTACGAAACATATATTAATCGTTAAGTGTCTTTAAGCCGACCATGGCCTTCATTCCCATAAGGTAATATCAGCCGCCGTTCCGCACTTAAAAGTATCTCAGATTGTACGAACAGTGGCTACCGGATAAATCGAAATAGCGCCACTGATGCATTATCACGTAAGCTGCCAGCGCGCACAAACGATACGCCAGGCACACGACTTTTTGAACATGGTGCAACTTACAGGAAAAGCTAATTGTACTTTAACGCTTTAACAATCTCCTGCCTTGTTGCTTTGTGCGCGAACCAGGCAACCGTTGCGAAAGCAATCAGAAAGGAGATGGCTCCTCCCAGGAGAAAAACAGCGACATTCATTTCCGTCTGATACGCAAACTGTTTTAACCAGTCGGAGATAAAATAGTATGCAATTGGCCATACGATCAGGTTTGCCAGCACCACAAGCATCAGGAATTCGCGCGACAACAATCCGAATATCTGCGGAGACGAAGCGCCAAGTGTTTTGCGAATGGCAATTTCTTTCGTCTTCAGCTCATTGGTGAACATTGCCAGACCCACGAGGCCCAGACAGCAAATGAAGATCGACAGGGAAGAGAAGTATGTAAATATTTTTGTGAGCCGTTGCTCCTTCACATACTGTGTCTGAAATTTCTCGTCAAGGAAGAAATATTCATAAGGATGCGCTGGCGCAAATGCCTTCCACGCATCGCTGACCTGTGAAATGACCTCCTCGAAATTATCTGTTTGCAATTTCACGAGCAGGTAACCTTGCGAGTTCAAAGAATTCATAATGATCAGCGGTTCTATTGCTGAATGCAGTGACTTATAATTGAAGTCTTTGATCACACCGACCACAAAACCTTTCTGCCCAAGCGGACTTTCAACCTGTTTGCCAATGGGTTGTTCCCAGCCCAGGAACTTTGCAGCGCTTTCATTGATGATAAATGCTTCCTGCGGATCGGTAGAACGTTCCTTTGAAAAGAACCGTCCATCGGCAACGTCGATATCCAGTGCGTTGACAAACTGATCATCGGCCATGTAAGTGTTGATGATCTTTATCTCGCTTCCTCCACTCTGGCTGACGTTCATCGTTAGTGCACCATGCCCCGATCCCGGAATTGATGACGTCGATGAGACCGCCTTCACGCCACTTATCTGCGTCAGCTTGTTACGGATCACATCAAGCTGTTTTGAAACAGACGTGTCGGTCGGGATGTCGATGACCATTACCTGGTTCTGGTCAAACCCAAGGTCCTTGGAACGCAGAAAGTTGAATTGCTTAAATATTACAATCGTTCCGATCACCAGGAAAACGGAAATGGCGAATTGCAATGTCACAAGCACTTTTCGGATGCCTGCGGGATTAAGAAAACGAGTTGCCACCGAGCCGGACTTTTTCGTTCCCGCTTGTAACGCTTCCACAGGCTTAAGCGCGCTTAGGAGAATCGCGGGATAAATACCGGCAATAATGCCGAGTCCCACAACCGTGATGACCGACAGTGCAAGGATCTGCAAGTTGATCACGTCACCGATCTGAAGTTCTTTATCGGTCAGGTTATTGAGTTCCGGAAGGACGAGGGCCGCAATGACTAACGCAAGCATACAACTTACCAGCAGCGTGATGATGGTTTCACCGACGAACTGCATTATCAGCGATGACCTGCTCGCGCCAATCGCTTTCTTTATTCCGGTCTCTTTAATTCGTTTGGAGATTTTCGCCGTAGTGAGATTAATGTAGTTCATCAATGCGATCACCATTGTGAGCAAACCAACAATGGAGAATATCTTAAGATAGTTCGGATTGATCGCGCCTGGAAAATCGAACCTGAGCTTGTCATCCAGGTGGATATTGGCAACAGGCTCAAAATCAAATGTGATCGAACCGTTCACATTATTTTTCTGTACGTAGGGAACAAGATACTTTTCATAGAATGACCCGATCTGCGCCCTGAGATCATTGATGGATCCGTCATTGCGAACTTTGATATAGCTGTAAGTGGTAATCCACATAAATTCACGATTGCGCTGTTCCCTGAAGTCGGCGGGCAGCGTTTCCATCGAAACAAATATTTTGTGCGGGATGTGGGTGCGATACTGGTGATCATCAAATATTCCTGTCACAACAAAGTTCTGTTTGTTGATCTCCAGTTGCGCACCGAATGCTTTTTCAATTGATCCGAAATAGGTTTCAGCCAGTTGCTTTGACATCACCACTTTATTAGGTCCGTCAAGCATTGCATCGGCTTGCTTGACGAGGTGGTAAACGAAAAAGTCGAAAAAATTCTTTTCGGCATAGATCAGCTGCTCAGTTGCGTAAAGATTTTCACCAACGCGCACTGTTTGCTTGCCAACGTTGAGTACCTGCGTACTGCTTTCAATCTGCGAATAATGGTCGTGCAACGTGCTGCCAGTGTTAAACCCGGCTTTTGCGGTATGATCCACTTTTCCTTCCATTTCCAGGATGGTGTTGACGCGGAAAATCCGCGTGTGGTCATGATGATGTTTGTCAAAGCTTGTTTCTTCCTTCACATAAATATAGATCAGCAGGCTCACGACCATGGCAATCGTTAGCCCGGATACAATTGTGATCAACTGGAAAGTGGATTTGAGATTTGTTCTCAAAAAGGTGATAAAGAAATGTCTGATCATAGGAATGGATTGCTGACGAAATGTACCTGAAAAAGACTTTTATCGAATTACCGTTCGTGGATTCGTTGTGCTGCGAGAACGGCTACATGCATTCAATTACCAGGGTCTGTCACCGGGATGAACCGCAGCGCGTTTAGGTTTAGGTGAAGAAGTCGTCTCATTGGGCCTACCACACGAGACGTGGATGCTGATAAGGTATTTAGTTTTGGTGTTCGAAGGCACAGCAACCGCTCCAGTCAGGTCTGCGCTTATTCACTGGTCATTCTTCCGCGACGAAAGCAACCTTCAACGAATAGTTGTGCGCCTCAATCAGGCTTCGTTTTTGTTGCGATCTGTTTGTCTTAATCGTTTATTTCATTTCCAGTGTCACCGCCGAGATCTTCGCTGGATTGGGCCGCGGTTAACTGTGTCGCGACTGTTAATCGCACAATCACTAAACTGGAATGCAACAAACACTCAGGCCCCTTAACCTTGTTCGTTGTTAATCGCCCTATGGTTCGAGTTCAGGTCTGTTCGAACTTACGTTGTATAACTTCTATTGTTCAGGGTATTCGTTTTCTGACCTTAAAATATGCATTACAACTTCACGATAAAAGCTAACTTAGGACATGAGCAATGAATACAAAATACCCGACCTGGCACGAATCGGTCACGTGCATCTCAAGGTTTCAAATCTTGAGCGTGCACTTTCTTTCTATTGCGATCTGCTTGGCTTCGAGCTAACAACAACGTATGGTGACCAGGCCGCTTTTATTTCAGCAGGGGGCTATCATCACCACATTGGCCTTAATACCTGGCACAGCAAGAACTCGCTACCAGCGGCCCGAAACAGCGTCGGGCTTTTTCATACGGCTATACTTTATCCTACAAGAAAGGATCTGGCAAGAATCCTTCACCGGTTGCGAGAAAATCAATATCCACTGACCGGCGCGTCTGACCATGGCGTTTCAGAAGCACTTTATCTGAATGACCCGGATGAAAATGGAGTTGAACTTTATTGGGATCGTCCAAGGGAAAGTTGGCCAAAGCATGCCGATGGATCCTTAAATATGTATACACAGCCCCTGGATCTGCAGGCGCTCCTGCTCGAGCTATCATAACACTTGTTTAAACCTTTCTTATATGCGTTAGAACAAGTCACGTGTGACTAGGACGTTTGTGCTTTGATGACAGGGATTGCCTGAACTGTATCAGACGCACGGTTGGTTGGATGTCACTGCGTATATTCATACCGTTGGTAATGCCTGCTGCTCTACAATTTTGACATTGCCGCTCTACTCTTGTGAATATCGAATTCCCCATTTTCATGCCACGCACCCCGGGCATTCGTATTTCTTACGATGAGGCTCAGTAAATCCCGTTAAGTAAATCCCTAATTACCATGAAACCTATACTACTGCTATTCCCCATCGTCATGCTATTTATCATTGGCTGCCAGGAAGAAGAAATGCTTGCCAGTAAGCAGGTAACCTTCACTGCGCCGATTTCATCTGGAAGTTCGTCTGAAGATCAAACGCTGTCGCTGGAGCTTTCGGTCACTGACGCGTATAGCAACAGCGTTGTCATCAACCAGCATATTGAATTGACAAGCATTGAAGGACAAATTGTAACACACGGCATTAACCTTCCGGCCGGCAAGTATGTCATCAACGACTTCCTGATCTCAAATGCAGAAGGAAAAGTCGTCTACGCTTTGCCTCGGAAGGAATCCAATCTCGGCAGGGGCCGTGACATGTCTGATCATAGTTTTATTGAAAGCGATGCAGCTCCGAATGAGATAACGGTTAACGTGCTGGAGGTAGAAGGAAGACGGGTCCAGGATTTTGGTTATGAGCCAGCGAAATTCAAGACTTACTCATTCAAGGCTATTGTTTCGGTGATGGAAGATGACAGGCTGCGGCCAACTGATGCATCTGCATATATTCAATCTGAAGATGGCGAAACCTACCAATATGATTTAGATGCGCGTGTGAACACATTGACGTTCGCAGGAGATCCGTTGAAGGAATACAACCTGCTTGTTTGGAAGGACGGTTATAAGGTGTATTCGCAGCCTTTTATTTATAATGACCTGCGTGCGGAGCAACACGGTAAACCCCTGGAAATTGTACTTGAGCCTGAAATTGCATCAGCCGGAAATGAGGTTTCATTTCAACCCGGCGACGACTACTTCAGCATGTGGATAGAAGTGTCGGGACAAGGAATGATCGTGCTCGATTGGGGCAATGGTGAAACCGAAAGCCTGATGTTCAATGTGGATCCGGAGAATATGACCGGAACAGGATATTTTTCACGTGAGCACCAGTATGACGGAACGCGATCGCCCATCAGGCTGTCAGGTGATATCCACCTGATCACTGCATTATTTTTCGACACGTCTGTATCAACCGTCGACCTGGAACATGCATCAGCGCTGCGGGGCATTACCTTTAGCGGAAGTCAGCTGGCATCACTGAACCTTGCAAAAAACGAAAACCTTCAATGGATGAGTTTCTTCAACTCTGTTGTTGAAAATCTGACGCTACCGGCCCAACATGGGATCAACAATATCATGATTGAAAGCGATGGAACGTGGCCGACAGCTTCACAGCTCGAAAGTATTCTTGAAAACATTCATGCAAACACCGAAACGAAAAACATCGTGGATGGATATTGTTCTTTCAACGTCAATGAAGTTTCGGACAATTCAACCGCGCTACTGCGTGATTTGAAGGATAATTTTAACTGGGAAGTTTACTATTAGTACCTGAAGCCATCATGATAGCTACGGAACATGAATCCTTCCGAAATTTGAATCCTTCCGAAATTGAAAAAACGCAGGCTGTACGAAGCCTGCGTTTTTTAGACTGCGCCCCGCTACGTTATTTAATGACGTGAAGTTTGGTGTTACTTTGATGCACGTCTGATTTTGTAAACAAGGTTGATCTTAGCGAGCAGATTTTGTTCGATGGTCATGAACCTGAGAATTAAATCTGTTTGAAGGTCATCGCAATGGATACCCCTCTTTGGAGCATGGCTAAGTTTTTAAAATCGGTTAGATTGCAGTATGAGAAATGTCATTTGCATATTCCTGATCGGATTAATTATGAAGGCACATGGTCAACAACCAGGTATCTTCATCGACTCGATCAAATGCGATAAAGACGCAACGCAAACTTATTCGCTTTACCTCCCAACAGGTTTTCAACCATCGGAATCTCACAAAGTGATGCTGTTCTGCGACCCTGCAGCCCGTGCGCGAATGCCACTCAAGAATTATAGCGGAATCGCAGATCAGTTCAATCTCATCATTGCCTGCAGCTATAATTCAAGAAATGGTGCATTCGAGCCTGCCGTCAAAGCTGTCAATTCGATGCTCAGCGACATCCGCCAACGATATGCCGTTGATACCGCAGGCGTTTACCTTGCAGGTTTTTCAGGGGGTGCGCGTCTGGCCACGCTACTGGCAATGGAGAATGAGATATTCGCCGGAGTCATTGCATGTGGCGCGTCCTTTCCTTCGCATAAAAAAATTATGTCCGAACGAAGGATTCCTTATGTCCTAGTGATTGGCGACACCGATATGAATTTTAACGAGACGTTTCAATCATTCACGTATTTGAAACAGATCGGCAATCCCGCAACTCGTATTGTTTTTTCAGGAGGTCATGACTGGCCGCCTGCTGGCAATTTCGAGGAAGCGGTGATGTGGCAATTTCTGCAACGCGGCGGTACGCAGAATATTAAGGAGGTTTACCAACACGCGGTGACAAATATTCAATCGTTGATCGCACACCAACAGTTTTACCAGGCATATCTTCTGGCAGAAAAAACCACCGATGACCTGGCTGCTCACATTGACGTGAGGGAAGCAGATTCATTAAAAGAAATGATATCCGAAGACTCAAAATATTTAAAGCAGAAGAAAGGCTGGGACAAATGCATGAAGACAGAAGCGGAATTACGCGAACGTTTTTACGATCACTATCGAAATTTATTGGTGGATGCGCCGCACCCGGATACGTCCTATCGCGACGGCGATTGGGTGGGCTTCAGACAGCAATTTAACAGGCTTCATTCTTCAAAGGATGAATGTAAACGTATGTCAGGGGTGCGTTTGCTCGATTATGCGTGGAGAACTCCGGCAGAAGATAGCTGGCGCTTTATAACGTTCCGGGACTTTGCGCGCGCACACAGCCTGGCGAAGCTTTGGGCATTTTTTTCTCCGGAAAATCAGTACGCCTGGACGACGCTGGCCCGCACTTCAGCGCTTCAGGGAAAAACAAATGATGCCCTAAAATATATCGAGCTGGCATTGAAGAAAGGCGTAAAAAAGCATGTCATCATTGAAGACGAATCATTTGCTTCGATCCGCCATCTCGAGGAATTCAAAAAAATTGTAGAGGATTAATTTGCGCTTGCTGACGATGAAAATGCGATCACGTTCCGACTGTCCGGAGCAAGGCGTTACGTCTTCGCGTGCGTAGCCGCAAATGCTTTTATTTCACTGTAATGTCGCAATCGACGGGATTCCGCAGGTTAAATGAGAGCCTAATGTAGTCGCGGCGGCCGACAATTAAGGTGTGAATGACGTTAAATGAACTAAATGAGATCATGTTCGTTCGAACTTTCCCACCAAATCGTCTGTAAAGAAATCAGACTGACATTCAATGAATTAGGTAACCTCCGTCATTTCTGTTAACCGATTGTATACGGTCATCCGGGCTCGTGTTACCGTTTGTATACTCCAAAGAAAATGCTAGCATGTTGCAATCGTTTTCCTTTGCGCATGCTAACCGCAAGTGTTAACACGCGGCCCTGGCGTTAACCAAACCCACTACAAATGATAAAGATTGCGATTTGTCGGAAGGACGTTTATGGAGATGCGCTTTCCGTTTTGCTCGACAAAGCTGATGGATTTAACGTTGTTGGCATTTTTGGAAACCCGGTCGAAGCCGTAGAAACGCTTCACATCACACCCAACGTACTTCTTATCGATATTGCAGGCTCGCTGCACGAAACCTGCAGGCAAATTCAAGTAATCAAAGCAAATTATCCACCAGTCAAGTTGCTGATGTTGACCGACGCAGATGACACCGATTCAATAATTGGAACCGTGCGGGCAGGTGTCGATGGCTATCTTCTCCTCAATACATCGTTGCTGATGTTGCGCGAAGCAATCACGGAAGTTTCGAAAGACGGATTTCCAGTAAGCCCTGTTATTGCGCGATCATTGTTACAAATGCTTTCCAACTCACCGGAAAAGCCACTCGCAGATTCGCTCACAGACCGTGAGAAAGAAGTTCTCGAGCAGTTAGTGAACGGAATGTCTTACAAATTGATATCAGCGAACCTCGGTATAGCAATCAACACTGTTCGATCTCACATAAAAAAACTGTACGAAAAACTGGATGTGAATTCAAAATCGGAAGCAGTATCCAAGGCGTTGCGTCAAAGACTTGTCGAGGCAGGGTAACATTTTGAAATTGCTCATGTGT
>DASPJN010000228.1:0-17025 GCA_035628595.1 Chryseosolibacter sp. | reverse complement strand
GCGGCTTGCATGGATCGAGCACATCGAATCTAAATTTCCGTTTCTGCGGAATGTATCCTCAATGAGAATGGAAGAGCAGCAAAAGGAATTGCTGCACCTCGTGGAGGAGAAACAAAAGCTTAGTCACGATATCCTGCTTTCCAAAGCGCGCGAAAAAGTTTATGACGATGTGGTTTTTAACAGGCTAAACAACAGGGTGACCTACCGTGATCTTCACCACCAGGTGACCAAGAAAAAGAAGATCTGGCCGTTGCGTAAGCTTCTCTCTGAATTTGCAGACGAGATCTTCCGCGTGCTTCCGTGCTGGATGGCGTCGCCTGAATCTGTTTCAGCGATCTTCCCGATGAAAGAAATGTTCGACATCGTGATCTTTGATGAAGCGTCACAGTGTTTTGCAGAACGCGGAATCCCGGCAATGTATCGCGGTAAACAACTCGTTGTAGCGGGTGACGATAAACAGTTGAAGCCAAACGAACTTTACCAGATCAGATGGGAGGAAGACAACGGCGACTTGCCCGAACTTGAGGTCGACTCATTGCTTGACCTTTCGGAACGTTACCTTCCAACGGTACATTTGCAAGGACATTATCGTAGTCAGTCAATGGAGCTGATCGATTTTTCAAACAAACATTTCTACGAAGGACGCCTGAAGCTGTTACCGGATAGAAATATTCTAAACCTAGACGAGCCGGCGATTGAATATCATCATGTGGGCGGCGTATGGGATAACAACCAAAATGTCATCGAGGCAACAACGGTTGTGGAAAAAGTGGTGATGTTGCTTCAAACCAAACCAGGCAAAGAAATCGGGATTGTCACATTTAATGCGCCGCAGCAAAACCTGATTCAGGATATGCTCGAGCAGCGCGCAATGGCTGAACGGCTGACGATTCCATCTTCCTTGTTCATCAAGAACATTGAAAATGTACAGGGCGATGAAAAGGATATCATCATTTTTTCTGTGGGATACGCGCCCGACAAGGAGAGCAAAATGCGTATGCAGTTTGGCAGCCTGAGCATGACCGGTGGCGAAAACAGACTTAATGTCGCTGTAACACGTGCACGCGAAAAAATAATCCTGGTCTGCAGTATTCATCCGGAAGAGATCCGGGTGGATGATATTAAGAATGAAGGTCCGCGTTTGCTGCGCGATTACCTGATGTTTGCGCGCGAAGTGTATGAACGAAAATACCAGCCGCATGTAGCGCCATCAGTAACGAAATCATGGACATGGTATTTAAATGAACAACTGCGTCAATGGTCGGAGTCCCGGTTCGATGATGTCAAATTCGATGTTAATTGTCTACCGCTCGCTGATTTACATTTCAGCAAGGCGGGTAAACATCTCGGAATCATTATGACCGACGATGCGCGCTACTATTCAAGTCTCTCCGTGAAAGATTCATTTGCGTATGTGCCGAATCTCCTACAGCAAAAGAACTGGGACTATCACATGGTATTCAGTCGTAACCTGTGGCAGGATCGTGAAAAAGTGCAGGACAATCTCCTACGGTTTATCGGGACAAGAGTTGTAACGGCTGCAGAGAATTAAAAAGGATAAACGACCTGAGGTGAGCGTACACTCATCTCGGGTTGCTTTGATCCGTTGCGATAGTAGCAATGCAGGATCGAATCCATTTTCATTTTTCCTTCAGCAATTTCCTGAGCCTTCCTTTGAACCGCGGATGACATCAGGTGAAACAGTGGCTGCTCTACTTTACTCAACAATGGAAAGGCGCTAAGCAGCTTCTCATCCCAGAGCGGATAATAACGGGCGAGGTCGTCGGGATAAATGACGTTCCTGTTTGACCCGGCTTCCGGCAGAACCTCAAATGGTTCCTCGAGATTCAGGTAGCCGTAATCGTCAGTCAGTTCTTCACCCGGCTGAATGTCGCGAATTGCAATTTCGAATTCGTAAGCTGTCGTTACACAGTTCGAGTTCGAGCTGTGATTGACAAACCGGGCGTTGTCCCAGCAGAAAACGTGATTGCCATGCGGGTTCCGATAGGTGTACTTGTCCATGATCTGCCGATACACTTCGTCCATACTGTTGACTTCAGCAGGGGTGAAGATGCGGTCAAGCTTGTCTAATGTCCAGGTAATGGTTCCTTTGGGGATGAACTTGGTAGCGACGACTCCATAACCAATTTTATCATTGATAAAGCGGAGTTCCGTGTCGGGATGAATCATACGGGTAATAAGAGAATATAAAGTTAAATGAAACAAACCAGACAATACCAATAAAAATTCATTCGGGATAAAAAAAGGTTGGCGATTAGCTGTTAGCAGTTAGCTATTAGCCGTTAGCAGCTAGCCAATAGCCAATCACCAATAGCTAAGAGCCAATAGCCAACGGCCAATCACCAATAGCCAACAGCTTTTTCAGAACTTATAAACCGCAGCCAAAGCAATCGACGCGAGCTTATCTGTAGCCTTGTTATCAGCATCCAAAAACGAATCTTCCGAGGTTGTATCGATTCTGAATTCGGGGATAACGGTGAGTGCACCCACTTTGTAGTTAGCCGAGATTGTAACGGCTGTTACGCTTCCACTGCCTTCCTCGTCAAGGGTGAAAAGATCGAGATGGCCTTTTTTGATCGCGAAATACTCAGCTCGAGCCCCAAGTGAAAACGTTTCGCTCAGCGTCACTTTTGGATAGACGGCAATTCCCGTAAAGGATGTTGAATTCCCTTCGGATTCGGAGATGGAGCCCTCAGCTACAAACTCCTCTCCACTGGAAACCGATTGATGCGAAGTGTTGAAGCCCAGATAGAATTTCTCTGACAGATTCCAACCGGTGGTCACATCCACCTGGAAGAGCGCTCCCGCCGAGGCGATGAATCCCGCGATATCGCCGTTGTCATCGTACACATACGGATCGTCTTTCGTGTTGAGTTTCCCATCCTGATCACCATAGAGAGCGTTCACCCAGATCCCGCCGGCATCAGTTGTTTTGCCGATCTGTCCACCGATTGTATAAGTGTTAACAGGGTTGAATTCAACAATGTCGGTTGGGTTCATAACCGCTAGTTTCAAACCGAGTCCGTTGCCAAGATCAATGTCTGCCCGCAAGCCGGAGTGACTAAACGGCCCCCATGAAAACAGATAAGACGTGGAATAATGAAAATTGACCGCCGGCGAGATTACTTCATAGCCGAGAAAGGTATTGAACTGGCCCATGTTCAGTGTGACAGCGTTGGATAACTTGTAATACGCATACATCTGGTTGATCACAGCCTGTCCGGATGCTGTTCCAAACACAGCTGCCTGTCCGCGCGGACCAAATACAAGGTCGGCGGTGAACCCGGCTTTTTCTCCACCATAGCTGGCCACAAGGTTGGCCATGCCCAGGCCAAAGCCTTTTAAATCGCCGAACGAGGTTGTTGGTCCGTATCCGCCAAGGTAAGGATTGTATGTTCCGAATGAACTTCTGAAGTAGGTGTCAATGGATCCTGACAACGTAAAAGAAGGTTCCGGTTCATCTTCTTCTTTGCTTTCGCTGATTGATAAAGGCTCCGTTATATTTTCAGCGGATGCGACTATTATAGGTTCAGTTTGTTGTGCCAAACTAATTGTCGTCATGAAGGCAAACGCTGGTACGATTGCTATGCATAGTTTTTTGGTTTTCATATTTTTGTTGTGTGTTTTATAAACAATAAGCTAGAGCTGGCCCGTTACGGTCTCGTACACCTGGCGGGCTGCTTTAGTGATTTTTATTAATCTTCGAACACCTGGCTGGTGTTTTTTCTTTTTAGACGATTGCCTGCCTGGCAGTACTCAGGTCAAATGAAACTGCTTCGCCATGCTGACTATAATCCAGGCCCACAGCTTTATCTTCTTCACTAACCTTAAGCGGTGAGATCATATCCGTCAGCTTTAGTAAGATCAGCGATCCCACAAAAGAATAGGCAACAACGATCACGAGCGCGATCATGTGAACCTGGAACAACGCAAACTCTCCGAAGAATAGACCGTTACCAGTTGTGTTAGCTGGGTTCACTGCTGTGTTCGCAAGCAATCCCGTCATCACCATGCCCACTACACCGCCCACACCATGACACGGAAACACATCTAGCGTATCTTCAAGCGATGTCTTCGATTTCCAGTGAACAACAACATTACTGATCAGACTCGCGAATGTTCCGATGAACAAGCTCGATGGTATTGTTACAAAACCGGCTGCAGGTGTAATGGCGACAAGGCCGACGACCGCTCCGATGCAGAAACCAAGTGCGGATGGTTTTTTTCCTCTCACGGAATCAAAAAGAATCCATGCAAGTCCCGCGGCCGCGGATGCAGTGTTCGTAGTTGCAAATGCAGAGGCTGCAAGTGCTCCGGCGCTCAACGCGCTTCCGGCATTAAAACCAAACCACCCGAACCAGAGAAGACCGGTACCCAACAGCACGAAGGGAATATTCGCCGGTGCGACACTTGTCTTAGCTTCATTTCTGTTTCGTAGAAATATTGATGCTGCCAATGCAGCAAATCCCGCCGACATGTGAACTACCGTTCCGCCAGCAAAGTCAAGCACACCCATTTTAAATAGAAACCCTTCCGAGTGCCATGTCCAGTGCGCGAGTGGTGCATAGATCAGCAGCGAAAAAAGAACGATGAATAAAATGTAGGACTTGAAACGAATCCGTTCGGCAAATGTACCCGTGATCAATGCCGGCGTGATGATCGCAAACTTTAGTTGGAAGAAAGCGAAGAGCACCAATGGAATTGTTCCCCATAAGGGTGCATCCAGCACATTGTTGAACATAAAATACGTCGTCGGGCTGCCGACAAAACCTCCGATGTCGTCACCGAAAGCAAGGCTGAATCCGACAACGATCCAAACAACACTGATCACACCCATCGCGACAAAACTTTGCAGCATGGTTGATATAATGTTTTTTGTGTCGATCATCCCGCCATAGAAATAGGCGAGCCCTGGTGTCATCAGGAGAACAAGTGCAGCTGCGGTTAACATCCACGCGACATCACCGGAGTTCATCCCCTCTGTGTTAATCGTTGTGGGAACAGCGGGCAGAAAAACAGCCAGCACGCTCACCACAAGTAACAAAATGAATGGTATTAGCGCTTTTTTCATAGTTTAAGTTGATTGATGGTTAATTTTTGACCCTATTTTTTAATTATTTATATGAATTTTGTCATAGGCGCATTAAAATCTAACCGTGTTGTAATAAAAATCAACGAAAACGTTGTAGGTAGGATTAAATTTTAACCGGAAACGTGCCGGCATTGAAATATTTTTAATGGGGAGGTTCCAAAATGACCCGGAGTCCGCGCATTAGCCCATTTGAAAAACCGGCGATGGCTTTCGAGCCACCCTCGCCATAAATTTCCACCGACCTTATATATTGGATTGCAGAGCTGCCGGCATTTTACCTATTTGGCATAACACACTTCTATGAGACTATTTCCTGTAATCGTTTTTCTCCTGGGTTCACTCCCCAGCCTCAGTCAGGTAAAGAATGCGCCTGAAATCAAAGAGGGTGACGGACCATATCCGCAGCTAATCATCCGCGGTGTAATGTTGATCGACGGAACGGGAGCACCACCCATCGGCCCCACCGATATTGTGATCCGAAACAATCGAATAGAAAAAATTCAAACTGTCGGGTATCCCGGTGTTGCCATCAACGCTGAAAAACGTCCGAAGCTCGAGCAGGGAGGGAAAGAGCTGAATTGTGAAGGCATGTATTTGCTGCCGGGTTTTGTCGACATGCACGGCCACATCGGCGGAAGCCAGGCACCCGACGCCGAATATGTTTTCAAACTCTGGATGGCACATGGCATTACCACCATTCGCGATCCCTCCGCTGGCAATGGCCTCGAATGGGTACTTGATCACAAACAAAAAAGCGCGCAGAACAAAATTACAGCCCCACGGATCCTTGCTTACAGTTATTTCGGACAAGGTGCGAAGGATGAAATTACGACAGCCGAACAAGCAAGAGCATGGGTTCAGCAGAATGCGAAGAATGGTGCTGATGGAATAAAGTTCTTCGGCGCAAAGCCGGAGGTGATGGATGCTGCGCTTCGTGAAAATAAAAAACTCGGACTGCGATCAGCGTGTCATCATGCGCAAATGGATGTGGGCAGATGGAACGCGCTGCAATCAGCGCGCGCGGGTCTTACAACAATGGAGCATTGGTATGGTTTACCTGAGGCTATGCTTGAAAAAAATACGATCCAGGATTACCGGCTTGATTTCAATTATCAGAATGAACAGCATCGTTTCAGCGAAGCCGGAAAATTATGGAAGCAGGCTGCGAAGCCATATTCGGAAAAATGGAATGCGGTGATGGACGAGATGCTTTCGCTCGATTTCACACTCGACCCGACATTCAATATTTATGAAGCGAGCCGCGATCTGCATCGTGCGCGCCGAGCCGAATGGCATGAGGACTATACGTTACCACGACTGTGGGCCTTCTATCAGCCGAGCAAGATCTCGCATGGTTCGTACTGGCATTCATGGGGAACGGAGGAGGAGGTTCAATGGAAAGAGAATTATCGTTTATGGATGACGTTCGTCAACGAATATAAAAACAGAGGCGGGCGCGTCACCGCAGGTTCTGATTCCGGTTTCATTTTCCAGCTCTACGGCTTCGCTTACGTTCGCGAGCTTGAGCTGCTGCGTGAAGCAGGATTTCATCCGCTTGAGGTGATCCGGTCGGCAACGTTGTATAGCGCGCAGGCGCTCGGCAAAGAAAAAGAGATCGGTTCAGTGGAAGTAGGCAAGCTCGCAGACTTCGTGATCATCGACGCGAATCCGCTTGAGAACTTACAGGTCTTATACGGAACGGGCGCAATTCGCCTTACCGACGACAATAAAGTTGTACGCGTTGGTGGTGTGAAGTACACGGTGAAAGATGGAATCATTTACAATGCGAAGAAACTGCTCGCCGATGTTAAACGAATCGTTGACGAAGAAAAGACGAAGAGTGGTTTCGTATTGAAACAGCCGGGTGTGGAGTAATAGTGATAATCTTCCCGCCGTTGAAGTGCATTGCTGAATCGACGCAAAAGCTTTATGGCAATCCCCTCGTTTGCCTGCCTTCGTGTTACTACGGCATGCAACCTCGTGGCGGGCTATTCGCTGCAAGTCCTCGCGGCCGCGCACTTGCCCTTGCAGGCTGCGGGCTTTCCGCTTCTATCCCTATTGCGGGTGTTAGCTGTCGAATGAAGTTATTGTAAGAAGCATCTCACCTCGCGCGTTACCATTATACGCGATGGCGCTGCCCACCGCTAGTGCATTTTCGCTGCATGCGCCGAAGCATCTCAACCCAACGTTTCTTACTTTTTTGCTTAGACCAAAAAAGTAACCCCGATTAGTCGGGGCAGGCGTCAAAGTCAAGAGGCAACGATGCTTCAACCCACATGCCGGGGCAAACCTCCCGATGAAACCGGGACAGGTCGCCGTTGCGTCGGGCTGACGCGCTCTGTACCTAGTCACTATTGATTGATGACCGAACGCGTAGCTGGTAGGAATGACGCGTCTTCTTCGAAGCGGTGTCGTTATGTTTCACCCCTCACGTAACCCATGCTTAGGCGAAAGGGAATGCGCAGGGCGCCGAAGCATCTCAACTCAACAGTGAGGTTCGAAGCGTGGGTTTAATTGTCTGAACTATGATTCTTGTGATTAAATGATTAACAGGATCGACTCTTACTTTTCTCTTGCTTCCCTCCCGACCAGTCGGGACAGGCATCGAAACGTAACCCCGACTAGTCGGGGCTGGCGCCAGAGAAGGGGACAGCCAACGATGCTTCAACCGCACTTCCGTACCGCACCCTCCCGATGGAACCGGGACAGGTCGCCGTTGGCTGAGGCCGACGCGCCTCTCCCATCGACTTGTGATTAATGACCGAACGCTTGGCTGGTAGCGATGACGCGTCTTCTCGAGGAGTGTATTTATGTTTCACCACTCACGTAACCCATGCTGAGGCGAAAGGGAATGCGCAGGGCGCTATGACACAACATTAAAAAAGAACCGGTCTTTCGGCCGGTTCTTTAAAAAACCAATTATGAAAAAAATGAAACCACACTCACGTTTTTGAATAAACCACTGCCACGTTCGGGTGGCCCGTAGCGCGAAGCAAAGACTCAACATACAGCTTTGCTTCCGTCTCTGCCTGGAGAATAATGTTATTGCTCACGGCTCGCTCTTTAATAACAGCTGCACGTGAAGCGAGATTGTCTTTTAAGTAATTTGCGACTTCGGGATAAAGATCTTTTCCAGCATAAAAGATAAAGCTGCGTGTCTTCTTTACCTGCAACTCACTGATGTGATATTGCGGGTCAATCATTTTCGCACGTGGTAGCACGATCTGTTTTATAGAGTCGTTACTACGAATTACCTTGACCGCCTTCAGATCGATGTACGCTGTAACTGTTACCGGTATGTCGGCAATGGCGCGAACAGCTTTCTCGGGGTTGTTCTTTCGGTGCAGATAGAACTGATCGTTGTAGTGGTGCTTGACAAGGTGAAGCTCTTTGACAGAGATCACTTCTTCGAGTTTCATTCCGGCCACAGGTTCCTGGAACTTTGTGCGGAATGTGAAATATAAGTTTGCTATAACTACGACTCCTGCGAGTACAGCAATGATAATTGCGGAAGTTGATTTTGGGTTCATGGCTTTGATCATTTAAAGGTTAAAACTTTTTTAAGTAACCTCCGATGATCTTTACAGCCACCGGAGGTTATTTTAGAAACGTGTCATTCATCATTAACGGAATTTAAGTTGTCGTACAATGTGATAAGCGTTGCTTGACGGACCGAAGACTGACTTAATGTAAGTCTTTATCAGTTTGCTTATACCGTAAATTCCGTCTGCGGAGTGTACGATCGCTGAGAACTGATCCCTCGCCATCCGATTGGCAGACCAACCAGTGCTCACCTGCGATTGCATCACTTTTATTTCAGCGAGAAATGCGTGCAGCCCTTCATAAGTGATGTCCGGCTCGTTCGGAGTGTACGCAGGTGTGTTCAGACACTTAATAAACTTGTCAAAGTGATCAAGCTTACTCGAGATGGTCAGATACGCGATCGGTCCACGGGACTTTTTAAATTCCTGTCCTGGAGGTCCGGTTTCTGGTGGTGCATCCTTCACCTGTTGTGCTCCCAGCCTGTAGCCTCTAATCTTAGACAAGTTCTTCTTGATGTCTTCGATGAGACTTGGCTGATCGATCAAAACTACTGCGGCGTTAGCAGCTCGTGTACATTTTGATCGCATCTCGATAAGTGCATCATTACGATTGTTAATTGCCGACATCAACGTGTGGTGTGTGTCGTTCACCATTTGATGCTTTTGGCGTGCCGTTGCGAGCAACGACTCAAGGGCTTCGATCTTGATCGAATCTTTTGCCGGGTTGAACATCGAACCGTTTTCGGTGCAGAGCCCTACTAGCCTAGAGTAAGTCTCCACTTGTTTTACTGTTGTTTTCATAAACTTTATTTGTTTTTGTTTATAGTGAATTACACGGAAAAGCCGCTTCAAAAGGTTCATGATTGTGCAATTATTTTACAAACTTTATTTTGCATACAAAACGAAACAAACAGTTTTATTTTGCGTTTCTGGCATTTTGACTACTATTTATCATGTTTATTCTGTTTTATGCCATTCTGCCACTGATCATTATTATATGCAAATCGACGGTAATTTTCAGCATTTTGTCGCTTAAACCGACATTGACGCAACCTGCGATATTTTAATATCGTAGCAATCTCTTTAACTGTGAATTACCAGCTCATTTCAAATCATATCGTTACTACATGTTTATCTTTTACGAATATACGTATGCGCATACGCACACATTACCAGGCTTTCTAATATTCATTATCACCCTGCATGTTTTATCTATGAAAAAAGCATAGTTGATTCATTCTTTATTCGATATACAGTTTCGGCAATCATACAATGTGAAGAAGAAATTAAGCGCCACACGACGCAGATCATTCTGCTATTCTGCCATGGCAGATCAAATCATAAAATGACAGCTTCGGGTGTATGGTATGATCCAATTTGGGAGCGCGAAAACGCTGACAAAAGTTTACTACAAACCTTGCGAGCAATGAATCCAAGGGTTGCGGTCATTCACCACAAACATCGCAGGCATTAACCACAGACATGTCAGGTATTGACCACAGAGATGCGAAGTGCTAATACAAAGGTTACAAGTGATCGTCCGCACCTTACTGGCATCTGTACCAACCTTGCGGAGATCTGTACAAACATCACAGAGCACTCTACAAACATGTACGCTAATGATCCGAAGGTTACTGGTAATTAAAACAACATGTAAGAAGCTGTTACAAACGTTGCGGACATTAATACCAACATGCAGGACATGAATACAAACATTACTGAATGTTGTACAAGGATGTAAAATGGATAAACGTACCTGCAAAATGGAATTACATACTTGCAGGATGGATGTTCACACATTCTGCGACGGTGAAACTACATGCTGAATGGAAAAATGTTGTGAACAGGTGGATATTACAGGAAGTGACCGCGATGTTTACAAATGCGAGGTGAATAATTGGAAAGGGACCTTGGAAGGGGTAGGAATGTAAGTGGATGTTTATTGGTCATGAAGGGATTACTTTACGCAGCGAAGTGTGTTTCTTCGACAGAGCGCCTCCGTTCGCACCTACCCTGGCTCGTGCTCGTACCTGCCTTGCTGATTGTACCACTCCGATTCTTACTTTTCTCTTGCTTCCCTCCCGACACGTCGGGACAGGCATCGAAACGTAACCCCGACTAGTCGGGGCTGGCGCCAGAGAAGGGGACAGCCAACGATGCTTCAGCCGCACTGACAGCCGCACCCTCCCGATGGAACCGGGACAGGTCGCCGTTGGCTGAGGCCGACGCACCTCTCCCTTCGACACCTCATTATTGACCGAACGCGTAGCTGGTAGTGATGACGTGTCTTCTTCGAAATTACGCTTGTCATTCGAGCAACTCAAACGCTAGGGGCGGTGCCCCCCGCTGGTGTATGACGCCCCTACAGGGCTCGGAGGTTTTGTTCCGTGAGCAAGATAATCGAGAACGTTTTTTGATAAACAACTCTGAGTGTTCTCGAGCCCCTATCCCACGCGTTGTGAATGCTGAGGCGAAGGGAATGTGAAGGGCGCAGAAGCATCTCAACCCGACAGTGCGGTTCGAAGCGTGAACTTATTATACAATCGTGTCATTCGAAGGTGAGACTCGGAAACATCAGCGTCCCCGAAACGGGTGACACTGATGGGGATCATTATCGAAGCCGACACTCGCCTTACACCATCCCTTAAGGCCGGCATTCTGAGCATGGCATGTGCGCCGGCCAGCAGGGAGCGAAGAATCCCGTTTCTATGAAATGCGAAAGTAAAGACGTGATGCTAAACAACGGAGTGGGTACGCTTCGAAGGACAATTGTCTGAACTGGGATTTGTAGGATTAAAGGATTAAAGGATTCTTCTTATGCTGTACCTCTTCCCAACCCACTAATTACCGCTTGGTCACTAACTCGTTTTTATAAATTTTCATTGGAAGGAATGGCCTCGATTTGTTGGAAATGCCATAGAGTACAGACATGGGTTGACCGCTAACCGAATCTCGTTTTAGAATTGCAAATGTCGAATCATCTTCGAAATGTATTCTTATTGTGTCATTCCATAATCGGTACGTTCCACGCGTTTCATTCAACCCAAAACATATCGAAATAAGTACGCATTTGTTTTCTGGTTTTAATTTCAGGGTCGTCGTACAATTAGCTACGCCTTCGTATGACGCAATAAGCAAATCTGGTGGCTCGAATCGTTCAAAATCAATAATGCCTGATGGAAAGAAAAAGGAAAGGATTAACACCGAGCAACCGACAACCAGCGAACGATTTCGCTGTCTATCACAAAAACGTTCGCGAACAGATTTGTAGACAAAATAGATCGAGACGGCTAAGACAAACACATACATTACAACGACCAACAAAGCCATGATTATTTCAAAGCCATTTCCGATTCTTGGCCAGAAGTAACTCGTCTGTAGCAAGATTAATAAAAGGAGAGAAATGAGAATAAGCTTACGCGATCGCATATTAATAAGTAAAGATAAGAGTTGATACGGATCTACCATCACGTAACCTCATGCTGAGGCGAAGGGTAAGAGAAAGGCGGCGAAGCATCTCAACTTATCCCGCTCTTTACCTAATCACTCTTGATTAATGACCGAACATGAAGCTGGTAGCGACGAGGTGTCTCCGTTGTAGTTGTGTTGTTGTACTTTCAACTTCGCGTACGCGATATTTAGACCGAAAATAAATTACCAATTTTTTTTATTCACTCTTGCACATCAATTTGCAACAATGCTACCTTTGCATCATGCAAAAGCAAGACAATTATATCAGCCATCAGCTCGGGAATGACTCCCAACACTCGCCGTGGATTTTCAGTTGATCATATCATGATCTTTTACTGAAAGCCCGGAACGACCGGGTTTTTTTATTTCCCTTACATATCATAAAAGAAAATAGCACAACGTGCTAACCGATAATGCTGCGTCTTGTCCGCAGTAGAGATCGGCGAATGGAATAATGACAAGAACTGCTCACATCAGTGTATATGTGAATATTAAACTCGTTGTTATGGAAACAATGGAATGGATGGAAAAGTATCTGCAGGAAGCCGAAGGGTTGATCATCAATGGGCAGACAGATGAGGGTTTGAACATCCTCAATAGCTTGTTGTACGAGGAGCCCGGATACGGTGTGCTTCACAACTATTTAGGTTGGGCTTACATGTATTTCGCGAAGGATGCAGTGCGTGCTGAGCTGCACTTCACAATGGCCATGCGTTTTTCGCCTGATTACGCACCTCCATTTTTGCACATGGGTAACATGTTAATGCAGGCTGCGCGTTACAACGAGGCGATTGCAACATTCAGCGAGGGCTTGAATAAAAAAGAGGCGTTGCGTTCAGCGTTGCTAGAAGGTATGGCACAGGCGCTGGAGATGACAGGCGCGTACAGACAAGCTGTGCGTAAGTACAAAGAAGCTGCACAGTCAACAATGATTGACTTCGAAGTTGATCGGATATTAAAGTCTGTAAAGCGTTGCAGACGGAAGAGAGTAGGAATGCTTTTCTCGTTATGGTGAGCCATCGCGTTCATCTTACGGGTAGAAGTCATGACACTGCAGCACGTCGCCTGCGTTGTGATCGGTAAACCGGGGTACCTGTTAAATACAAAGTACTCCGGTTTTTTTCTTGTCTGGATTAGGAGTTATAAGAGTAGAGGATTCTGGTTAAAAGAAGACTGCGCGTGATCGTGGGTTGCATACTTCTATTCTTACTTTTTTGCTTAGACCAAAAAAGTAACCCCGGTTAGTCGGGGCAGGCGTCAAAGTCAAGACGCAACGATGCTTCAACCCACATGCCGGGGCAAGCCTCCCGATGTAACCGGGACAGGTCGCCGTTGCGTCATGCCCACCCGCCCCTCCCATCGTCTGATGATTAGTGACCGTACGCGAAGCTGATAGCAACTACGTGTGTTCTTCGAAGCAGTGTAGTTGTTCTTCACCCCCCACGTAACCCCATGCTGAGGCGAAGGGGATGAGCCAGGCGCCGAAGCATCTCAACCCGACAGTGCGGTTTGACGCGAAAATTGTCTGAACTGTGATTTTGTGGATTAATAGGATTACCATGATTATTTTAAAAACAATGCATGTGGCCGCGCGCCTCTACGCATTCAATACATGTCATTACCAGTCGTAAATGCTTTCGACGATAGCCGCAACGCCGAAGATCAAAATGAATAACGCACCGCAGCCAAGCAAGAAATGCAAACATCCGTATGAGAAAGCATTTGAAGGATCGCGCTGGCGCTGCATCCGCTTTTGATATTCGGCAAAAGGCATCTTTGTCTGTCCAACGACACGGAGAAATGCCCAATGAACCCGCATGCCAAGTATCTCCACCAGGAACCAGGCAAGTATCTCGAACAAAATTTCAAGAAGAAACATAGCTACAGCAAACTAGCCTTTTCCTGTTTCAGTTTTCCGTATTTCCAATCAAAAAATATCGAAGCATGACTCTGATGTGGCAGAAAGGCATCTACCCCCTCACGTTACCCATGCAGAGGCGAAAGGAATGTGAAGGGCGCCGAAGCATCTCAACTCAACACTGCGGTGCGAAGCGTGAACTCTTCATACAATCGTGTCATTCGAAGGTGAGACTCGGAAACATCAGCGTCCCCGAAACGGGTGACACTGATGGGGATCATTATCGAAGCCGACACTCGCCTTACACCTCCCTTAAGGCCGGCATTCTGAGCATGGCATGTGCGTCGGCCAGCAGGGAGCGAAGAATCCCGTTCTATGAAATGCGAAAGTAAAGAAGCACGCACTGCCCGACGGAGTGGCGACGCTTCGATGATCGAGTTGATCACGCTCGAATTTGTTGCTGCCAACTGTATTTCGTAGCTTATCTATTTCATGACCGGGTTCGGAACCACTCTACATGGCTAAAAGGAGAAATAGCTACGAAAGAAAATGGATTGAAAATTTCATCAGGTCTCCATTGGTCGACCGCAAGGAGCATAAGTTTAGACAATCATTTGCGCAGCAGTTGTTCTCCGGTCGTTATGGCGACGACTATCCTGAAGAGTACCCATCCAATTTCCAACAGTTTTACAACCTTCTATATGATCGTGAACGACATGAATGCATCGACACTGCGCTTCGATTTCTGAATTTTATTGGTATTCAGCTTACCCGGGAACAGGTAGAGCAGCATCTGGAGAAGATGCCATCTGACTATGAGGTCTTTCTCCGAAAAACCTATTACTTGTTGCGAACACTTGCAAGAAGTGATGACGTCTGAACCTTGACAACCCGTTTTCTGAGAATCCGTGGGATATCGATTTTTTTGTCAGGGTCGCAACCCGGCGAGCACAGCTTTCAATCTTTGATTCAGACCTACCACAACTCTATAACAAGAATGGCAGAATCCCTGAGGGTTATGAAAATGATGACGTGATTCGAAACCTGTTCGATAAAATTGAAAATAGCAACGAAAGTTTTTTTATTACTGGAAAGGCAGGAACTGGTAAGTCAACGTTTATTCAATATTTCGCTCAGAACACGTCCAAGACTGTAATACTTACTGCCTTCACGGGTATAGCTGCAATGAACGTTGGCGGCGTTACCGTACACTCCTTTTTTCGATTTCCCACGAGGCCAATTATCCCTAATGATCCCGATATACCAATCTTTAGTGAAAATGATACGAAGCGAAAGGCAATTGAAAATATTGATACAATCATCATAGACGAGATTTCCATGCTACGCGCTGATTTGCTTGAGGCCATCGATATTTCATTGAGAAATAATGGCGGAAAACCACACCTTCCTTTTGGCGGAAAGCAAATCCTATTTGTAGGAGATATTTTTCAATTACCGCCCGTCATGATTGAGGACGATGAAATAGAAAGCATTTTATTTAATGAAATCTATAACAGCCCGTACTTCTTTGAATCGGATGCTTATAAAAAACTGAATCCGAAGTTCTTTGAGTTCACCAAGTCACATCGCCAGAAGGAAGACAATGAATTTTTGCAATTGCTTGACAGGGTGCGAGAATGTAACGTCGACGAAGAAACCTTGAAGTGCCTCAATGAACGGTATAACCCGGATTATATTCCTACTTCGAAAGATTTTGTAATAACCCTTACAACTAATAATGCAATTGCCAATACGGAGAATCAACGCCGGCTTCGTGAGATTAACCTTCCTTCTTTTCAATTTTCAGCAGACTCATCAGGAAGTTTTGACGAAGGGAAAACACGTTCAAACCGTCATCTTGTTTTGAAAAGATACGCACAGGTAATCTTCACAAGGAATGATCCAGGCCGACGTTGGGTCAACGGCACCATCGGCAGAATAGAATACATTGACGAAGAGTTGATCGAAGTAAGACTGGCAACGGGAGAAATCTTTTCAGTTGAAAAGGAAACCTGGGAGCAACGTGGTTACAAATATGATCGTGAGAAAGGTAAAGTGACTTCTGAAGCGAAAGGCACCTTTACGCAGTATCCGCTTAAGCTGGCGTGGGCAATAACGATTCATAAAAGCCAGGGATTAACATTCGACAATGTGGTTATCGATTTAGGAACAGGAACATTCATCAACGGCCAGCTTTACACGGCGCTAAGTCGATGCAGAAGATTAAGCGGATTGGTGCTCAAGAAGGAGATCACGAAAGCTGACATTATTCATGATCACAGGCTGATGGATTTTTATAGAAGTATTTCAAATTTCTAACAATGGAGGTGAAATGGATAATCAATACGACGAAGTGCAAAACATCAGCGGCCCCGAAACGGGTGACACTGATGAGCATCATTATCGAAGCCGACACTCTCCTAACACAACATCCCATGAGACCGGTATTCTGAGCATGGCATGTGCGTCGGCGAGCAGCGAGCGATTGAATCCCTTTTTTATAAAAATGCAAAAAGTAAAGACATAGCGGATTACCAACGGATTTGGTACGCTTCGAAGGAAAATTGTCTGAACTAGGATTAATAGGATTGAAGGATTAAAGGATTCTGATTTAAGAACACGACTGCGCGTCATCAGCGCACCTACCCCCCCACGAAACCCCATGCTGAGGCGGAAGGGCATGCGAAAGGCGCCGAAGCATCTCAACTCGAAAGTGAGGTTCGAAGCGAAAATTGTCTGAACTGTGATTTTGTGGATTAATAGGATTACCATGATTAATTTTAAAACAATGCATGTGGCCCGCACCTCTACGCATTCAATACATGTCACTACCAACCGTGAATATTATCGACGATTTCCGCAATGCCGAAGATCAAAATAAACAGCGCACCGCAGCCGAGTAACAAATGCAAACACCCGTACGAGAAAGCGTTTGATGGATCGCGTTGATTGTCCATCCGTTTTCGATATTGGGCGAAAGGTATCTTTGTTTTTCCGAACACACGAAGAAATATCCAATGAATCCACATGCCAAGCTGGTG
>DASPJN010000227.1:0-4171 GCA_035628595.1 Chryseosolibacter sp. | reverse complement strand
CAGGAGCATCGTCGAATTGCATGGCGTCGTTGCACGACCACCACAATGAATTCATTTAACGATCATGGCTAAAATACCTGTTATGATTTTTACGCGCGAATTTTTACTTGCGTGTTAACAAGTTTTTAACCAACGGCAACGCTGACTCACTTAATTCGTGGGAGACCTTCGGACAAGCTCAGGATAGTACTTCGACAGGCCATGGCCATCTTTTTCTGAGAGATCAAACGCCGGCAAGCATCGTACGGATTAACGTCACCAGACCGTTTGGATAAATGCCGATCCACAGCAATGAAGCGGTGAGCAATGCCATGGTGATGCCGCTGACGATGTAGAAATAAGGATGCAGGTCTTCGGTAACCACTTTTTCGCCTTCGTGCTGTTGCTCAAACATAACAGCGATCACCTTGATGTAGTAATACAAGCCTACTGCACTGTTCAAGACAAGCATCACGACCAGCAACCACTGTCCTGTACTCACGCCGGCAGCGATGATGTAGAACTTTCCGACAAATCCAGCTGTGAGTGGAATGCCAGCAAGTGAAAGTAACATCGTGGTGAAAATGGCCGCGGTCCAGGGGCGTTTCCAGAAGAGTCCTTTGTAGTCATCGATCAGCTCAGCGTCGCGGTCGCGGTCGGACAAACCTGCGACAATACCAAACGCGCCCGTAGTGGTAATAAAGTATGCGACCAGGTAGAACATCACCGCTTCGACAGCGAGGCTTCCGCCCGCAAGAAAGGCGACGAGCAGATAACCCATGTGTGATATCGAAGAGTACGCGAGCAGTCTTTTCACACTCTTCTGTTGCAGGGCGAGTAGGTTGCCCGTAAACATCGAGGCGATCGCAAGGATCGTGAAAATGAGGATGAGGAATTCATGGTGGCCATTGATGGTGCTGAAAAATCTGATCAACAATGCTACCATGCCGCCCTTTGAGACCGTCGCGATGAATGCAGTGACCGGCGCAGGCGCTCCTTCGTATACATCAGCCGTCCACATGTGAAACGGAACGATACCCAGCTTGAAACCGATGCCGACAATCATCATGCTGATGCCTGTAGCGAAGATCAAGGGCATTTTTGGATTGGCGGTAAGATATTCTCCGATGCCGGCAAAGTCCATCGCGCCGGTGGTTGCATAAACCAATGCCATTCCAAACAAGAGAAACGCCGACGAAAATGCTGCGAGGATCAGATATTTCAGACCCGCTTCGTCAGAACGCTCGCGCTCCCGCAGGTACGCGATCATCGAATAAAGCGAAACACTTAATATCTCCAGACCGAGGAACATGGAAACAAAATGATTGCTGATCACCAGGACTATTGCGCCAAGTGTTGCCAGAATCAGTAGAATGTAATACTCTTCTTTTCTTTCTTCGCGCTGCTCGAAATATGCGTATGACATCATTGTCACAACCAATGCGATGGCAAGGATGAGGCCGACATTAAAAACGCCAAACCCGTCAAAGATGAACAGCGGCTCGATCGTGCTCGGCGTTATTGCAGTGAAATTCACAACGTAAAACAGGTCGCCCAGAAATGACAACGCTGTAATCACATAAATCACCTTGTGATTTCTTTTAACTGCGATTGAAAACAGAATAAGAATGGCGGCGCTTGTCAGGATAAAGAGCGGTACGACATTTAAAAAGTCATTCTGACTCATGGCTTCCGGTTTTTAATAGTTGAACAGAAGTTACATTGCGCGTCTTGACAGGATCCGCATCAGTCTTCAGTACGGTCAGCACCGACTGCCGGGTATTGTCGAAGATGAATGCCGGGAACAATCCAAGCACGATGATTACGATCACCATCGGGAACAATATTATTTTTTCCTTTATGGACAGGTCAGGAAATGCATGATGGTCGCTTTTCACATTTCCATAGAAAACTTTTTGCATGATACGGAGTGAGTAAACGGTCGCGCCGACAACACCGATCGCGGCGAAGATGGTCAGCACTTTTGCTGTCTCCCACGCGCCGACAAGTGTGAGGAATTCAGCAATGAAGTTTGCCATTCCCGGCAGGCCTAGCGACGCCATGACGAATACCATTGAGACCGCCCCCATCTGCGGAACACGTTTCCAGAATCCGCCCATTTCATCGACGTCTCGTGTGTGAATCCGCTCTGCGATACAGCCGGCAATGACGAACAACGCGCCCGTGCTAATCCCGTGTGCCACCATTTGCATCACGACACCCTGCAGCGCGATCTCGTTAAAGGCAAATACACCGAGCATGATAAATCCCATGTGGCTCACACTTGTGTAAGCAACCAGTCGTTTCAGATCGGTCTGCGCATAGGCGAGTACGGCACCGTAGAGTATGCCGATGACACCGAGTAACATCGCCCAGGGAGCAACCTCTTGCGATGCATTCGGAAAAAGCGGTAAGATGAAACGTAGCAAACCGTAAGCACCGGTCTTTAATAATAGTCCGGCGAGGATAAGGCTTCCCGCGGTGGGCGCCTGGGAATGTGCATCCGGAAGCCACGTGTGAAAAGGCACAACGGGCAACTTCACCAGAAATGCTACAAGAAATCCAAGCATGATCCAAAGCTCAACGTTAGGCGGAAGGTGGGTATTCAGCAATGCCATGTAGTCGAAGGTGAATGTGCCGGTAGCCGCACCGTGATAAAAATACAGCGCAAGGATAGCGAGCAGCATGAGCAGTCCGCCTGCCTGGGTGAAGATGAAAAACTTGTAAGCGGCGTAACGTTTGTTCTCGTGTCCCCAGATACCGATGAGGAAATACATCGGGATGAGCATCACTTCCCAGAAAAAATAGAAGAGGAACAGATCCATCGTGAGGAACACACCTGTAATACCTGCCAGCACCCAGAGCAGATTGAAATGATAAAAGCCGATGCGACTGTCAATCTCTTTCCATGAGATGAGTACCGCCATGACACCTAGAAAAAATGTCAGCATGAGAAGGATCGCGCTTAGTCCGTCAATGGAGAGATGAAAACTGATGCCGAACGTAGGTATCCATGGCTGGCTAAATTCTTCGAGCCAGCCTTCAGCGGCCAGGTTGTGTTGTGATACAAAGACAAGAATGAGTATGGCGTCGACAATTATCGCGAGCAGCGAGATCCACCTCGATATTTCCGTATTGAATCGTTCTGCGACCCAGGCGAGAAGTCCGCCTGCCATAAGAATAATAATTAACCAGGCCAGGATCATAACAATATGGTTAAAGTCTAAAGCATTAAAAGACTAAGTGTCACGACGAGCAATGTTCCGATGACAATCGCCATCATGTACCAACGCATGATGCCACTTTGTGTGGATGCAAACACGCGATTGAAGAAATTTGCAATCGCTACGAGCCCTTCGTACAACCGGTCGATCACATCCCCTTTGCTAAGGGTTGAAATGAAAACGAACGGACGCATAATCACTGCGTTGTAAAGCGCGTCAAAGCCCCATCCGGCATGCCAGAAGTTATACGGAACGTTGATCTCTGATTTTATACGTGAAGCGAATGCGGGATTGTTGACATAAGTGTAATAAGCGATGTACACGCCACCAATCGAAAGTCCGGCAGCGATCAACTGAATAATAAATTCTTTGGACGTCAATTCAGCCTGCAGGGAGATGTCCGGCAGCACTGGCTGAAGTAATCCGGAAAAGAGTTCAACATGTCCGAGCGTATGCGGCAACTCAATAAATCCCGCAAAGGTTGAAAGAATGGCGAGCACAATGAGCGGGGTTTTGATCAGCCAGCCCGCATCGTGACTAACGTGTGTTTTTTCTTCACCGAAGAAAGCCACGAATACCATTCTGAATGTATACATCGCGGTGATGAATGCACCGATCAACGCAGCGAGAAAGAACCAGATGTTCCCTTTTTCACCTGCGAGTGAAAACCAAAGGATCTGATCCTTGGAATAAAAGCCGCCGGTGATCAAGGGAAGCGCAGCGAGTGAAGCCGAGCCGATGAGGAACGTCCAGAAGATCACTGGCATTTTTTTGCGGAGCCCGCCCATCCTGAAAATGTTATGCTCATGGTGTAACAACATGATAACTGCTCCGGCGCCGAGGAAGAGCAATGCTTTGAAGAAAGCATGAATCATAAAGTGAAAAATTGCTGCTGACCACGCGCCGACGCCGAGCGCGAGAAACATATATCCGATCTGGCTGATGGTTGAGTATGCGAGAATTCGTTT
>DASPJN010000226.1:0-4726 GCA_035628595.1 Chryseosolibacter sp. | reverse complement strand
GTATTATTTGATGCTCATTACACCAGGAAGCAATGAAAACACTCTTAGAAAGACTACTATCAGGCAATCGCGAAAAAGAAACGCGGGACTTTTCTGCTGACTTTATCAGAAACAGAAAGGGGATTCTGAAAGCGCTCGAGGCAAGTAAAGAAAATGGAAGTGTTGTCGGTGTTTATTCCAGGGCATTTGGCGATGGTATGTTCCTGGTCGCCGTTGAAAGCATTGATAACAGCGGTAAAGAAGCAGTCATCTGCTTCCATCGCTATGATATGAGCGGACATGTTCTCAGCCGCAACGAGCTTGATATCTCTGACATCAAAATGATCTTGCCTTTTCGCAATATTCTAAAGAGCAACGTACTCACAAGCACAGGAACTAGTTTGGCAGCAACCTGACAGGCTTCTTTTTAAAGACATCGAAAAAAATTCTGATTCTCAAAAGAGTCTGCAGGTTTGCTTTTTTTGAAAACCTCGTTTTTGACTTTAAGTCACTCAATAAAACAATACGATATCTTCCATGAAAAAAGTCCTGCTTTCGCAGGACTTTCAGATTACTTCTTCTTCGGTAAAATCTCGTCGAGTGTGGGCCCGCTATTCGGATCGACCTTCTTTTCAACGCTTCCGAGATATGCCGGCAAATCAAGTCCGGCCATCTGAAACACTTCGTGCAACGGTGGAACGGACCCATATAGTCCGGAGATGAAATTCGCTGTTGACGTTTTACCATCCTTGCTGTTACCATTTTCCCAAACAGTAACTTTATCGATCTGGATATTCTTGATCGCTTCTGTTTGCAGACGCACAAGCTCTGGTAACTTATCTGCAATGATCAGCATAGCCGCATCTTTGGAATTGTTTCCGGCAGAGCTAACGATCTGTCTCAAACCTTCTGCCTGCTTCGTGAGGATTTCATAAATACCCTGCGCCTCGGCCTGTTTCTTCAAGAGGATTGCATCGGCTTCACCTTTCGCTCTCTCACGCACACGCTCGGCTTCTGCCTGCGCCTGAATAATCGCTTTTTGTTTTTCAATCTCGGCGGTCACTACGATCGTTGCTGTCTGCGCCGCACGTTCGCGTTCCGCGCGCGCATCTTCCGCTTTTTGTTCAGCCAAATACGCTTCTTCCAACGCGCGGGCTGACTGCACTTTTTCCGCAGCCGTTGCTTTCTTCAGCGCTTCCGCTTCGCGTTCGCGGCGCTGCGACTCGGAGTTTGCAATGGCAATACGTGATTGGTTTTCACCCTGTACCGCGAGCGCATTTGCTTCCGCTGACTTGATACGCGTGTCACGTTCAGCTTCAACCTTACCGATCTGTTCGTCGCGTTTCGCAGCAGCAATCAACACTTCGCGATCTTTCATGGCAACGGCTACCTGCGTATCGCGGTCGCGGTGCATTTCTGTTACTTTGATATCGCGCTCTTTCTCTTCTTCCGTCTTTCCTACGTCACCAAGACGCTCCTGTTCAGCCACACGGATCTTCGCTTCATTGATGGCTTTCGCCGCAGCCTCTTTTCCGAGGGCAGCAATGTAACCGCTTTCATCCTTGATATCGGTGATGTTCACGTTGATCAGCTTCAGACCGATCTTCTTCAATTCCGTTTCAACGTTGTGTGAAACGTTGCTTAAGAACTTGTCGCGGTTGCTGTTGATCTCTTCTATATCCATCATCGCCACCACAAGACGCATCTGTCCGACGATGATATCGTGTGCAAGTGCATGCACATCGTTGCGTTGCAGTCCGAGCAAACGTTCTGCTGCGTTCTCCATCACACCATGTTCAGTTGAAACACCCACTGTGAACTTTGATGGCACATCGACACGGATATTTTGTTTACTTAACGCATTTGTCAAATTGACTTCGATAGAAGTGGGCGTCAGATCGAGAAACGCGTAGTCCTGAAACACAGGCCAGATAAATGCAGCGCCACCATGAATACATTTGGCGGAACCTCCTCCTACTTTTCCATAAACAACAAGGATTCTGTCGGAAGGACAACGTTTGTATCGCCTCAGAAACGACGCGATCATGATAAAAAGAAACGCCACCACAAAGGAGGCAATCGGCAACCAGTAAGCACTCATGGGGTTAAAAAATTAGGGTTGTATAAAATTACTCAGCTGTTACTAAAAGAATATTGTCGTTCACCACCTGCTTCACTTTAATGACCTTTCCGTTAGGGATATCATCCTGATCATCGGTGAGAGCCTCCAGCGTTCGAAGTGAACCCTGAACTACGACCTGCACTTTTCCAAGATTTGTTCTGCTTTTGGGAACGGTGAGGTAGACCTGTCCGACATGTCCGACGGCGCGCTCAATTTTCATAGAGCCATCAGCAGTTGCTTTGCTGAGGAAGTACGCGATTGATGCCATGATGAGCATCATTGCAAATCCTGCTGACAGTGAAAGGATCAGGGAAGTCAAAACCGAGAAACCGGAGTCGGTGGCTGCAATGCCGACCCAACCGAATATGGTGAAGAAACCAATGAAATTTCGAATGCTGAAAAACTGAAATGGAATCCCGGTATCGCCCTGAACTTCAGCATCGGGTGTGTCATCGGGGACATCGTCTCCCGTGAAGAAAGACCAGATCATCTGAAGTGCAAAAAGTACAGTAAAAGGAATGGCGATTGCCCAGTAGATGATGAGGGGAAAGCCGAGTGTTTCCCACCATTCTGTGAATGCGTTCATAGTGGAGGTTTTCAGAAAAATACGGAAAATCCCCAATAGGTAACTGGTTGAGATCTATAAAACAAAAAAGGCCCAAAGGGCCCTGCAGTAATCAACGAAGTCTTGGTTCAAATCAGGCTTTCTTTCCGCCTTTTTTGAATTCTTCCTTAATTGCGTCTACATCGACGTTCTTCATCACTGGCTGAAAATTCTGAATTTTCAGTGTTTGACGTCTAACCGCTGCTTTAGCTTTGTCTTTACGGCTCTTTCTCTTAAGTCTTGTTACTGACATGGCGCTTTCTGTTAAAAGGAGTGCAAAAATAAGTGCTAATTCGGGTTTTGCAAAAGATTCCTATAATTTTGATGCGAATTTCTGAAAGCATCATTTAAATCTGAAATTCCGCATTTTACGACCGTTGACCGCGAGAACATGGAGAAACCATCATTACCAAAAGGAACGCGTGATTTTGGCCCTGCCACGATGGCGAAGCGACAATTCATCTTCACTCAGATTCGCAGCGTGTTTCAGAATTTTGGTTTCCAGCCGCTGGAAACCCCGGCAATGGAAAATCTTTCTACCCTTACCGGGAAATATGGCGAGGAAGGCGACCAACTTTTATTTAAGATCCTGAACTCAGGTGATTTTTTGAAAGACGCTGATGCTGAGAAGCTAAATGCAAAAAATTCAAAGGGAGTTACATTTGATATCTCCGAAAAAGGACTTCGCTATGATCTCACCGTACCGTTTGCACGTTACGTGGTCATGAATAGAAATGAAGTTACGTTTCCCTTCAAGCGTTACCAGATCCAGCCTGTATGGCGGGCTGATCGCCCACAAAAAGGAAGGTATCGTGAGTTTTACCAGTGTGATGCGGATGTTGTCGGCACGAATTCGCTTGTGTGCGAAGCCGAGATCATCCTGATGATCAAGGAAGTTTTTAAACGCCTCGGCATTACCGACTACTCAATTAAAATTAACCACCGGGGCGTGCTCACCGGAATCGCGGAAGTGATCAACGCGCGCGGTAATGAAATTTCGTTGTTTGTCGCCATCGATAAACTCGATAAGATCGGAGAAGAAAAGGTAAGGGAAGAGCTTGCGACGAAGGGCTTTAGCAAGGATAGTCTCGACCAGTTGTTTCACATTCTGAATGTAAAAGGTTCGATCACAAACAAGCTCGGTTTTCTGGCGACGAAATTTGAAACGTCGGCGCCGGGAAGAAAAGGGCTGATGGATCTTCGCGAAGTTTTCGATCTGCTCGAAAGCTACGGTCACAATGAAGATCACATTGATTTTGATGTGAACCTGGCGCGCGGCCTGAGTTATTATACAGGCTGTATCTTCGAGGTGAAGATCAATAACGTAGCCATCGGCAGCGTGAGTGGCGGTGGCAGATACGATAACCTGACCCAGGCATTCGGTGATAAAGAGAATCTTTCCGGCGTAGGATTTTCGTTCGGTGTCGACCGCATTTACGACGCCATGGAAGAACTGAAACTCTTTCCATCTGATGCGGGACTATCGTCAAAGGCACTTGTTTGTCACCTGGACTCAGAATCGTTTCGTTATGGACTGCGTGTGGTTGCCGCGTTGCGCAAAGCCGGCATTGCTACCGAGATCTATCCCGAGACATCCAAAATAAAAAAACAACTGGACTACGCGAACAAGAAGATGATACCGTTTACAATTGTGATTGGATCGGAGGAAATGCAAAGCGGAAAACTTGCTATCAAGAACATGGTAACAGGTGATCAGCAGAAAGCGACCATTAACGAGATTATTCAAACCATTCGATAACGGCGAGAAACAACATGCATTTCATTTCAGACCAGAAAATACAACTTCGGGATATCGCGTCGGTGCTTGACGCGAAAACGCCGATCAAACTATCCAAAGAAGCCGAAGCGAAGATCCAAAAGTGCCGGAGCTATCTCGATGAAAAACTAAAGACATCCACATCGCCGATTTACGGAATCAACACGGGCTTTGGCTCGTTGTACAACCGGAATATCAGCGCCGATCAACTGGAGAAACTCCAGGAAAATCTTGTGAAGTCACA
>DASPJN010000225.1:0-5220 GCA_035628595.1 Chryseosolibacter sp. | reverse complement strand
GATTGGCTCGGGAAATGACTTCGCCCGAACGATGAAATTAAAAGCAGATTCGCAGCACATCATTTCCCTGATAAAAAATTCGTCCGGCAGGCTTGTCAACATTGGGAAAATCACATTTACAACAACAGATGGAGAAACGGATGAACGTTATTTCATTAACGTCGCTGATATTGCGATGGGACCCGAAGTAGTGAAACGCGTAGCAAGTGCGAGAAAAAGGTTTGGCAGCGCCATTGCGTATTACAAAAGTATCGTGGAAACATTTCTCAGCTTCCAACCTATGACCGTCACGGCAACCACACCAGAATGGACGTGGACAGGAAAGCTCCGTTCCCTTGCCGTGGCTAACGGCAAATATTATGGCCACGGGCTGTGCATTGCTCCCGGCGCCCAGCCTGATGACGATATGTTTGAGTTTTTTATTTGCGGAAACGTTTCAGCTTTTGATTTCATCCGTTATTCGGGAACGTTAAAACGAAACAAGTATTTGCGCGTAAAGAACGTTGAATACAGGGCCGGGAGAGAAGTACACTTTACTTCCATGAAACCATGTCTGATCGAAGGGGATGGTGAGCTGCTGGGAATTCTACCTGCAACGGTATCGCTGACGGACATTCGTCTAAACTTTGTTTCCTAACGAAACAAAAAAGACTGCCCCGATGAACAGTCTTCCTTCTTGTTATTTCAAAAATTCCTATTTTTTCATGACAAGTGTCCCTGCAATCATATCATGCAAGCCTTGCTTCTTTTCTGTGAAGGCCGCCATCAGGTAGCCTATGTACATGATCATACTCGAAATAATTTTTCCAAATGAACGAAGGAGGGCTTTTCCAAATGAGATTCTGTTTCCTTCCAGGTCTGTTACTTTAATACCCATCGCCATTTTTCCCAACGAACCTTGTGTTTTTGAAGATTCCATTAGCGTGTAATATAGAATAACAATGCCATAGATCACCACCATCATCATGAACATCGCCCCCATTGCTGCACCTACTAAACCACCAACGGCCGCAGGATCATTCCCATCAAAATTTTCTGCTTCTGAAGCTACACCGATTCCAATGGCGGCAATTAGTGGAACAAAAACTACCATATACAGAACGCCGATAACAATGGAGTCGATGATAAGCGCAAGCAATCGTTGTCCAAATCCCGCATAAGCGGTGGTTGATAAGGTTGTAGTAGCTGTAGTTTCCATAGTATAAGTTTTGGTTTACTTAAAGATAGTTATTTTTGATATTCGTCAAAATTCGAAATGAACCGAAAACTTGCAGCAATCTTCAGTCGTGCAGAAGCTACCCGGCGCAAAATGCTGGGCTATGTAAGTAACCTGCCGGAAGAAAAGTTTCTTTTTCAGCCACGCGGGAAATGGTCCGCAAGTCAGATCATTTCGCACCTGGTTCACGCCGAAAGTCTTTCTCTCCAATACATGAAAAAGAAAAGCCTCGGCATAAAAGACATTGATGAAACCGCGTTTCTGGATTCAATTAAATTCCTTGGTCTTAAAATTTCTCAACGGATCCCGCTGCTCAAGTTCAAAGCGCCAGAAGTGTTAGGACAAGATCCACCACAACTTCTATTTGCAGAGGTTAAAAGGCGGTGGGATGATGAACGACTACGCCTTGAAGATTTTCTTTATGTGATCGAAGACCATGAGCTGAAAAAGAAAATCTACAAACATCCCGTGGCAGGGAAACTGAATGTTATACAAGCTGTTTCTTTTTTTAACGAACATTGTATTCACCACATGCCGCAGATCAGGAAACTTGCAAAATCGTAATTCAATCATCAATCGCCTTTTCATGAAAAATTGTTTCTCGTCAATCTTCCTCTTTTGCGCTTTCGTGTTTAACCACCCAACCGTCGCGCAAGAAAAACTTCAGTCCCCCGCCGGATTTTTAGGGTATGAACTGGGAGAGAAGTTTACACGTCATCACCGTGTAGTTGAATACTTCAAACACGTAGCCTCAATGACAGACAATGTAAAGGTTGAGGAATATGGAAGAACATATGAAGGACGCCCACTGGTCTATGCGGTTATAACGTCAATAGAAAATTTCAAAAACATCGAAGAGATCCGTAAGGACAATCTTAGACGCGCACGTATCATCGAGGGAAAAACAACTACGAAAACACCTGTAGTGTGGCTCAGCTATAACGTGCATGGCAATGAAGCGAGTTCTCTCGAAGCTTCGATGATGACATTATACGAATTGGTCAACAACGAAAATGACCAGACGACTACGTGGCTAGAAAATACTGTCGTGGTAGTCGATCCGTGCGTCAACCCCGATGGCCGCGACCGGTATGCCAATTTTTACAATCAATACGGCAACACGCCGCCCAATAGCGACCCCGATGCGTACGAACATTTTGAGCCATGGCCAGGCGGAAGATTCAACCACTATCTTTTTGATCTGAACCGCGACTGGGCATGGCTTACGCAGATCGAATCACAGACACGGCTGGAGATTTACAATCAATGGTTGCCACATGTTCACGTCGACTTCCATGAACAACATTACAACAGCCCATATTACTTCGCCCCGGCGGCTGAACCTTTCCATGAGGTAATAACGCCCTGGCAACGCCTGTTCCAGACAATTATCGGTAAGAATAACGCGAAGTACTTTGATGACAGGGGATGGCTTTACTTTACAAAAGAGATCTTCGATCTGTTTTATCCAAGCTACGGCGATACCTATCCAACCTATAACGGAGCAATTGGTATGACATATGAACAGGCGGGAAGCGGAAGGGGAGGGTTGACGGTAACAACTGAAACCGGTGCGCCTCTTACGCTACGTGATCGAATCCTGCACCACCACACCACGGGACTTTCAACAATTGAGATGACGTCGGCACATGCGTCACGCATAATCGATGAATTCGAAAAATATTTTGCAGACAATGCCTCCAATCCAAACGCAGTGTACAAAACCTATGTGATCAAGGCCGACAACAATTCAGACAAGATAAAAACGCTTCTCAGTTGGCTTGACAAACACCAGGTGAAGTATGGACACACTTCTCCGAAAAACACAAAAGGATTCGACTATCAAAACCAGACAAACCGCTCACTCACAGTAGCAGGCGGTGACATTATTATTAGCGCATATCAGCCGAAATCAAGGTTTCTGACAACGGTCTTTGAACCGGTGAGTAAAATTCCGGATTCATTAACCTACGATATCACAGCGTGGAATCTGATATACGCGCATGATCTGAACGCGTATGCGTTGACCGAACGACTTCAGGTTACAAAATCTTACGAGCCGGAATCTGTCGATACCGCATCCGCGGAGATCAGACCATACGCGTACATCTTCCCTTACAAGCACGTCAAGGATGTAGCTTTTTTGGCCGAGTTGCTTCGTGCGGGCATCAAAGTTCGCTGCGCAGAAAAAAGTTTTAGCGTCGCTGGAAAAGACTTTTCTCCTGGCACATTGATCGTGACTCGTGGCAACAATGACGGACATCAACTCTTCGATAGCTTCATTACAACAATTGCGCGAAAGCACAAACGCGACGTCTTCACTTCGACTACCGGGTTTGTCGATAAAGGGAAGGACTTTGGTTCGGGTGATCTAAATTTTATTGCAGCGCCAGAGGTTGCAGTTCTTTTTGGAGAACAAACTTCGCCCTTGAACAGCGGCGAGATCTGGCATTACTTTGAACAAGAGATCAGCTATCCCATTACACAAATCTCCGGTGATCGCATCAAGTATTCAGACTTGAACAGATATGATGTCTTGATTGTCCCGGAAGGACATTACTCCTTTTTTGACGAAAGTGTCTTAACAAAAATTAATGAATGGGTTTCGTCGGGTGGACGGCTTATTCTCGTTGCGAATGCGATCAACTCGTTTGCTGAAAAACCCGGATTCGGCCTGAAACGATTTACAAATGACGACGAGAAAAATCAATTCGAAAAGTATCAAAAGGAATTAAAAGACAAAGAAGGACTCGCGCGATATGCGGACACCGAACGCAAACAAGTTTCCCAAACAATCTCAGGCGCGATCTATAAAGTGAAAGTTGACAACTCTCATCCGCTCGGCTTCGGGCTCAACGATCAATATTTCACCCTCAAGACGAGCGAGCTTCGTTTTGGTTTCCTTGAGAACGGTTGGAACGTGGGTATCATTGGACCAAACGCCAAGCCTATTCAGGGATTTGCCGGATTTCAGATCAATAAAAAGATCAGCAACAGTCTGGTCTTCGGTGTCGAAAATAAAGGGCAAGGCCAGGTCATTTACCTGATAGACAATCCATTGTTCAGGGAATTTTGGGAGAACGGAAAACTGCTTTTTGCCAACGCTGTTTTTATGGTTGGCCAGTAGCCAGATTGTGACCGAACAGATGTGGTTATTGAATGATCCAGTTTTACCGCAGACTGGCAATTGCAGCTTTGTAATCTGGTTCGTTACCAATTGCCGACACAAGCTCCGTATGCTTCACTTTTCCCTGTTCGTCGATAACAACGATGGCTCTTGCATGGAGTCCTTCGAAGGGGCCGTCTAGCAAATCAACGCCATAAGCTTTCGCGAATCCCTTGTTCCTGAAGTCGGACAACGAAATCACATTTTCAATTCCTTCAGCGCCACAGAAACGTTTAAACGCAAATGGAAGATCCTTAGCAATACACAAAACGACTGTGTTGTCCAGACTAGCCACCCGTTTGTTAAACTCCCGAACCGACATGGCGCAAACGCGAGTATCTATGCTTGGAAAAATGTTCAGTATCAGCTGTTGACCGGCATAATCCTTCAATGTGGTTTCAGACATGTCTGTCTTAGCCAGTCGGAAGTCAGGAGCTGGCGTTCCAATAGCTGGTAGGTTGCCTGATGTATTTACGATGAGATCGCCAAGCTTAGTTTGTGCCATTAATAAATTGGGTTAGGTAATAGTCTGTTTATTAATCTCAGAAAAATATTTCAAGAATTGCAAGGGCGACAGGAATTAACAACGCAGTTATCAGTTGCCATAGCGTATTGACATTAAAGGGCCACTCATGCATTTCTTTCAGGTATGCCTGAAGTTCAAACAATTCTTTCAAGCGCTGCATGTTTTCGGATGTTGGCTCTTTAAGTGAGCGGTCGAGTGCCTCTTCGAGGTGATTTGAAAACGAAATCAGGCGATGCTGCTTCTCGCTGGTCATGATCCGGTGAATGCCAATTTGTGGAAAGAGGAAGAATCCAAAGATGGCTGCTGTACCAA
>DASPJN010000224.1:0-5405 GCA_035628595.1 Chryseosolibacter sp. | reverse complement strand
CTTGTCCCCAATGCAAGAGAATATACCGGGTCTAACGGACTCTTAATTCCAAGTCGCTGAGCGAAGTCAACGACGTTTTGAGGTTTCACCCTGTCGATCATTTGAGCGCTGATGGAATTGATAGATCGTGCGAGCGCCTGTCGCAGATTCACTTTCTCACCGGTGCCTTTGTAAGGTGGCTCGGCGTTATCCGGATTCCACACGGTGCCGGAAACTTTGATCGTTGGTGAAATGTCATACAACTCGAAGCAGGGTGAATAGCCATCTTCAATTGCTTTTCCATATACGAAAGGTTTGAAAGTAGAACCCGGTTGACGTGTTCCCTGCCGTACGTGATCATACTTAAAATACTTGTGATTGATACCTCCAACCCATGCTTTAATTTCTCCAGTTTGCGGATTCATTGCCATCAGCCCTGCCTGCAGGAATCTGTTAAAGTAGTTGAGAGAGTCAATTGAACTGAAAAGTGTATCGCGCTCGCCTTTCCAGGTAAAGACGGTCATCTTCTTTTTTGTGTTGAGCATGATGTCAACTGAATCCGATTTTTCACCGTACCGGTTCACCAGATTGCGATAGGCTTGAGTTCTTTTTATTTTCCGATCCAGAAAGTTCTTGATCTCATGTCCGTTTTCATCGGTCCATGGTGCGCGATTTTTTAACTTCCATTGATATTCAAAGTCAGCCTGCAGTTTCGCCATGTGTTCTTCCATTGCGACCTCAGCGAAGCGTTGCATGCGGCTGTCGATTGTTGTGTAGATTTTCAATCCGGATTCCCAAAGATCATAGCCGTGTTCTTTACTCCACTCCATCAGGTCATTTCGGATGACGCTCCGAAAATAAGTTGCTAAGCCTTCATTGTGGTTTTGTACTTCGTATCGCAGTTCAATTGGCAGCGCCCGAATTGAATCATATTCAGGTTTCGTCTTGATATAACCGTGCGCATGAAGCTTGTATAGAACCTCATTACGTTTTTGTAAGGAATTCTCCGGATTTTGGACCGGGTTGAATCGGGTGATCGCCTGAAGCATGCCAACCAGAACGGCGGATTCCTGAATATTGAGGTCTTTTGCCTTCTTGTTGAAGTAAGTCTCCGCAGCTACTTTGATCCCATAGGCGTTGCTACCAAATGAGGTAGTGTTAAGGTACATCGCGATGATCTCTTCTTTTGTGAAATTGCGTTCAAGCTCAACGGCGATGATCCACTCCTTTGTTTTCTGAATAATGCGTTTCGGATAGCGTCCCAGTTTAGCCAACGATCCGTCCAGACTGAACTCTTCATTTTGTGTGTAAAGGTTTTTTGCCAGCTGCTGAGTAATCGTGCTGCCACCACCAGCAGAATTGAATGTTATCAGTCCCCACGCGACGCGTATGTAGGCCCAGAAATCCATCCCTGAATGTTTGTAAAACCGGTGGTCTTCAGAAAGTAAAAGTGTATTTACTAAGGCCGGAGAAAGGTCATCATAAGAAACCTGGCTTCGATTGTATCGAAAGTACCTGCCAAGTGACACGCCGTCAGCGGAAATGAGCTCAGAGGAGAGATCGTTTTCAGGATTCTCAATTGCCTTCAGACTCGGCATCCCACCGAACAATCCGAAAAGGTCAACGCTAACTGTATAGATATATACAGGCACTCCAAGCACTACGCAAAAGAACAGTATCCATATGGCTTTAACAATCTTGTTTAGCCATAGCCGTTGCGTTGTGAGAACGTTATTGCGGATTTTTGTCCGGGTAGTTTTTGTCGAAGAATTGGAGGTATTCATCTAGGCCTTTCGTTCGGTAAAAGATATCGAAATTGTCTTTTGTGATGACAAAGTTATCGAATTTATGGTTCCTTAAGTCGCTGAGGTGCGGCAGGTTCTGTTGAAACGTTCTGTAATATTCGATCGCGGTGCTGACATTCGGCAACTCGCTAACGAATACCATTGCAAACTCATCATTAAAAATGAGGCTTGAAATATTGAGAGGATAGTCCGAGAAGTGTCCATCATTGAAGTATTCGAGTGCGCCTGTCACCATTTCATCGATTTTGTCTTTGCGTTTGTACAGCAGGACGAAATAATGCGGCTCGTTTAAGGAATTGATGTATTGAATGCCTTTCTTTTTTTGTTGCACCTCAAGGAACGTTCTGGAGGACGCAAGTAATGTCTGTGCGTATGCGCCAGTTTCTGAATCCGGATACTTTTTGATGAGCTCATCAAGTTCGTATTGATATCGATTGACATCTTCTGTTTCTCCCGTGATTAGCACCCGCAGTAGCTCGATGTTCGGTGTGAATGATGTTTCACCAAGCATAACAGCAAGGTCTAATGTCGAATCTGCCTCTTTGTAAGCCGCGGCCTGAAAGAAACCATAGGCCTCTTTATAAAAGTTCTTTTGTCTCTCCGCAGCCTGGCTGGATTCCTGCAGATATGAAGGATTAATCAGGATTTTTGCAAAAGTTGAAGATGGATGCTTCTCTTTTAGCCTGGAGGCATAGGAATCGGCCAGTGTTGGATCTGAGTCTTTGTGTATAAGATATAAAGTGTAAAGCACCTCGGGTTCGTATTCAGAATCCGGGAATCGTTTTAACAGATTATTGTAAACACCAGCAGCATTCGACGCTTCTTCGAGCTTGAAGTAGTAGATTTCGCCCAACTTGAAAAACGCCTCCTCGATCTTCGCGTTGGCTTCTGCTACTGCCTCCGGCGTACGTGGAATCTCACTGATCAATCTTTGATACTCCGCATTAACGATATCTTCAACTGACTCCTCTTTGGCTTCCTCTTCTACGTTCGTGGCAGCTGCTACGGCAGCATCATCACCAGTGGGCCGTTGCAGGTTCCCCGACTGCCGCATTGATCTTCGCCAGTTATCCGCAAGTTGAATGTTGCCCCACTTCCGAACGAATTCCGTTTGCCCGATTGCCATTGCAGAAGGATTGCCGAAATACCAATCAGCTCCCTCATCCGTCATGCCGGCGTTTTCAGTATTACCGAATACTGCGCTGTTATCGGTTGCTTCAATCTCGATCCTGTTGGAACGTTTTCGTTTTTTAGCGTTGAGTTCTTCCTGTTTCTTGCGTTCTGCCACCTGTCCTTCAATGACAGCGCGAATGGTTACGCTGTCAATGTTTGCAAGTGTAAGCAAACTGTCTTGCCATTGAATTGTTTTCAGGTGCGTTACAAATTCATTCAATATCTCCTGGCGGGTCTTGATTTGATCGTAACCTTCGTAATCGGGTGGTAACGCCGAAATTGCGCTGTCGTAATATGCCTGCGACAATTCGTAGTTCTTCAACGAATCATAATAGATTTCACCAAGGCGAAGGAATGCTTCGCCGTCAATTTTTTTATTCGAGCCTTCCCTTATTGAACGGTTGTAATTGTTAATAGCTTCTTCAAGGTTATTTCGCCGGAACTCAAATGTTCCCATTTCATAATAGATCTTATCCTTGAATTCTTTGTTCTTGCTGTCTTTCAAAAGTTTTGCAAATGATTTTCTTGCCGCTGTGATATCACGGTTACGGGAAATCACAGTTACCTGTGCCATATACAAGCGGGCATAAAAATCAACTTCATACTCCGGATTTGTCGCGATACATTTCTTATAATAGTTGTACGCTTCTGCTTCGAAGCCAAGTTCCTGGTAAACCTGGCCGATGATAAAATAGATTCTTCCCCGCTGGTCACTTTTCTTCAAAAGCGGGCTGGCAGCCGTGAGACTACGTACCATTTTATCGTAGTCCTTCTCCAATTGGTACAAGTAAGCTTTTTCAAGGAAAAACTTCTTCTTATTCGGATTGTTCAGCTTTTGTTTTTCAAGGTAGTCGATAGCTGATTTGGCGTTGTTGAATTCCTTGTTTTCGATGTAGGTGCGGATCAACTCAATGATGGCAAGATGTTTTGCGTCCTTGTTCTTGCTGATCTTGTTCGTGTATTTAAAAGCCTGTACCGCATTCGGCCAATCCATGCTATAATGTCTCGCCTTACCGACAAGGATGTACGAGTCATCGACCCATTTGCTATTCTGATGACGCTGAATGGGAATGGAAGCCATCTTAATACATTCCTGAATTTCCTTGTCGTAACTTTTCGCAAGTGAAGAGTCGAATGAGGGAAAGAGCATAAGGATTCGGTTGTAATCATCAACATGAGCATCACTTATGGTTTTTTCAATTTTTCTGATTTCTTCCTTTGCATACCAGTATGCATTGTAATGGGCAGTCGTGTTGTGAAACGCCTTACTGGTCCATGTATTTCGCTCAGACGAGCAAGCGGCAATTAGCAAAAGGAGGAGAAAACAAAATGCCGGATTTTTCAACGAAGCTTGGTATTAATGTTTAGAAAACGCGAAAAACTTATTTTCAATATTTTAATCAGGCAGAATATCTAATTTTGTACAAAAAAAGGGAATATTTCGCAAAGCACGTTGGTTTCCTTTATTCTTTTAAAACGATCTTCCAAAGGAGGGGTCGAGTAAGTTCAAACATGAGGCCAAAGAAAACATTATCCAGCTGGTTAACCACACGATATCAGCTCATCATTCGAAACGAAGAGAACTTTGCTGAGAAGACCAGCGTCGCTTTCACTTATTCGAAAATCATCTTGTTCTCGGTTATTTTGTTTTCGATCGTTTTCGTGATCAGTTTGTTCCTTGTGGAAACTGTGCTTGAAAAGTGGTTCGATCCCAAGTATGAGCAAATGGTATTGAATCAACAGCTTTATGGTTTGGCGCTGAAGGTCGATTCTCTTGCAGAGGAGGTTGAACGCAAGGATCGGTTCATTAATAATTTTCAACGCGTTCTCAGCGGCGATACTGCCGCTTATAAAGATCCGGCTGAAATATTAAACACTTCGCGGGAAGTAAGTTCGAAGCCTGCAAATCTGAAAATCCATTCGTCTGACTCTGCATTTCGGAAGGACTTCGAGCAATCAGACCTTTCATTGATCACCCTGGCAAGTTTCAAGAATCGCGAGTTGCAGGAGACGTTTTTCTTCTCACCGATCGCTGGATTTGTATCTGACAAGTATGACGTTAAGAAAGCCCATTTTGGTGTTGACGTGGTAACAAAAAAGAACGAACCAGTGAAATGTATCGCCGATGGAACGGTGGTGTTCTCTTCATGGACACAGGATGCGGGGTATGTGGTGATGATACAACACAATGCCAATCTGATCAGCGTATACAAGCACAATGCTGAACTTTATAAAAAAGTTGGTACTTTTGTCAATGCCGGTGAAATCATTTCGCTTGTTGGGAACAGTGGCGAGATGACAAACGGCCCCCATCTTCATTTTGAATTATGGTATAACGGCAACTCAATCAACCCTGAAGAATTTGTCACTTTTTAAACTTTCCCCGTATGTTTACATCTAAAGAAGAAAAACGCGTGGCTGAAGAACTCAGCAATTCGAGCAACACCA
>DASPJN010000223.1:0-6866 GCA_035628595.1 Chryseosolibacter sp. | reverse complement strand
TCTATAGGTCGCTTGCGCGTAACTGGTTTCCTTGAAGGACTTTCGTATCTGATTCTGCTTGGCATTGCTATGCCTTTGAAATATCTGATGGATATGCCCCAGGCTGTCCGTGTTGTTGGAATGGCTCACGGCGTACTCTTTATAATTTTCATCTGGCTGACTGTTTATTGCAAGTTCAAATACCGCTGGACAATAGGCCGAATGCTGTGGCTTTGGGCTGCGAGTATCATTCCGTTCGGAACCTTTTACGTGGATGCGAAATTTTTGCGCGCGACAGGAAACCAGTCCTGACTTAAGGCGTCAGCAGATAGACAATCAATGCGATATACGATTTTCGATTAACGATTTTTGATATTAGAAGTAGATGTGAGCGTTGGCGATTGCGGACGGATTTACCGAAAACTTTCGCGGTGATTATCGATCGAAAAGATCCTTCGCCCGCTGCTGCCTTACGCACGTGCAGTGCTCAGGATACAACATTGTCTCTATTGAAACCGTGTCATCCCCCGCTTCGGTGACCAATGAAAATGCTCACAGTCCATGAGAAGGATCCGCTGATTGCGCGTAATAAGCAGCATGATACATGGTGCCAAATGCCTGGAAGGATAGCGACTCTACTCCGTTTAATATGAAAACGAATCAATGCGAAATACGATTTTCGATTAACGCTTTTTGGTTTAGGAAGTTGAGAATACGAGATCCCGGACGCGCTCCTAAAATACCAAAGAGCCACAAGTTTCTTCACCTTGTGGCTCTTCACTTTTCTGCATGTAATATTGCAATAAGATCTGCGGTACTGTAAAAAAACCACGTGCCAACCGTCTGGGTATTGTTCAGGCTGACTTTGCTGTCTTCATTGTAGGACGTAATGCAAGATCGCCTGGATTGATGTTATATTTTGCAACCAATGCGGTGACAATCGCAACAGCTTCGTCCTTTCCAAAAAATTCGTTTATGTATTTGACATAGTGAACGGCTTCAGCAACCTCGTGCTCGGTCCATATCTCATGTCTTCCGTCGACATTCATTACTTTCTGAAAGTTTCCTACGAGTGTTTCGCACCCGCCTTTGCACAACAACTTCACCAGTTCATTGATCAGTACCTGCTCCATTTGCTAATATTAATTAATGTGGTATTAACGCTGCCAACTCATCGATCTGAATATTGTACTTTTCCATAATCGCTCCGACATGAACAATTGCTTCATGCTTGTCATACCGCGCGTTGATGGCTTTCAGATTGATGAGTAAAGCCTCCTGGTTCTCAACTTCAGACGTCGGGTCGGCAACAACGGGCGTTACCGAATCTACTGCTGTTTTTTCGAGCAAACCATTCATCTCGTGAATGATTGCCCCGCTGATATCAGTTTTTATTTCCATATCAGGGTTTCAAAAATTACTGTGCCTGTGGAGAATTTTTTCAACACTTTCGCAGATAACAACTTGCGAAACTTAGCTAAGAACGCTGGATGCGGGCGATTTAGGCCGTTTAACAGGTGGGTACAGTATTTAATTGCTGTATGGTTTCGGAGTATCTCTTGCCCATTAAACCACTCGTGTTATGAAACAAACCATCGAAATTGTAGCAGTCTCGTCGCTGATCCATGCCTCACGTGAGAAAGTATGGAAAACGCTCGTCACACCGTCGCTTATTAAACAATGGCTCTTCAATACCAATGCGCAATCTGACTGGTATGTCGGTAGCGCCATCACGTTTGCTGGCGAATGGAAAGGAAAACCATACCGGGACAAAGGGAAGATCATTTCCATTGAACCAAATACGTTATTGCGCCATACTTTCTGGAGCGCCAATTCAGGGAAACCGGAAAGCCCGGAAAACTATGTTACAGTAACGTACACCATCGAAGAGAAGGGTGAACTGTCAGAACTTGTAATCACGCAAAGTGGTGTGGAGTCTGAGAAGGAGCTTCATCATCTTGAAGAAAATTGGAATAAAATCCTCGGTGGAATTAAACGCGTTGCAGAATCGCTTTAATTACAAGCGCTTAATCGATATTAGGTTTAATGATCCGTTGTCACCGACGGATCATTTTATTTTTTCAGCCATGCAAAAACTCTTTCACACTTGTACGTAATGAAGGCCATAAAGAACTGCGCGCTTTTACCGTGCGCGAAGCCACCTATGAAGCGGCAAAAGGCATAGTATTTATTTAATGCTATGCATGGATTTGAGGAGAAATATAGAGGCGGTTGAAGCGGATGTCATTCTGATTGGCGCCGGCATTATGAGCGCGACACTGGGGATGATGCTGAAGGAGCTCAAACCAGATCTGCGAATCAGGATTTTTGAACGTCTTGATGTCGCTGCGGCGGAAAGTTCCGACGCATGGAATAACGCAGGTACCGGACACTCCGCTTTCTGCGAGCTCAACTACACACCGGAACGCAATGATGGAACCATCGACATTTCAAAGGCAGTGAAGATTGCCTCCGCGTTTGAAGTCTCCAAACAATTTTGGGCTCACCTGATCAGGCACGATATCATCAAAGTTCCCGATACATTCATTGCACGAATACCACATCTCAGTTTCGTTTGGGGAGACACCAATGTTAATTATCTCTGGCGTCGGTACAACGCGCTGACTACTTGTCATCTCTTTAAAGGAATGGCTTACTCTGAATACGCCGAAGAACTGAACAACTGGATGCCCCTCGTGATGGCAGGACGCAATCAAGGACAAAAAGTTGCCGCCACTTACATGGACATCGGGACGGATGTGAACTTTGGCGCATTGACGCGTTGCATCTTCAAACGTTTTGAATCGATGGACGGCGTAACCATCCACTATAATCACCACGTCAAAAATCTTCGGCAGGACCAGGACGGCGCGTGGACCATAAAAGCAAAAGAGCGTACGACAAAGAATAAGACTTACTACAGAACGAAATTTGTCTTCATTGGCGCCGGCGGTGGGGCGCTTCGACTTCTTGAAAAATCAAATATTCCTGAAGGTCGTGGTTATGGCGGTTTTCCTGTAAGTGGCCAGTGGCTCAGATGTACAAACGAAGATGTTATCAGCAAACATCATGGTAAAGTGTATGGTAAAGCATCCGTTGGATCGCCACCCATGTCTGTTCCACACCTTGACACACGGATCATCAACGGTAAGAAAGCACTACTGTTCGGCCCGTACGCTGGCTTCTCGACAAAGTTTCTAAAGAAAGGATCATACTTTGATCTTTTCAATTCCATTCAGCCCGATAATATTTTGCCAATGTTTGCTGCTGGAATTGACAATATCCCTTTGACAAAATACCTCATCAACCAGGTAAGTCAATCGCCCGAGGAAAGATTCAAAGCGCTGCAGGAATTTTACCCGGAAGCGAAAATGGACGACTGGGAACTCGAGGTTGCCGGGCAGCGCGTGCAGGTGATAAAAAAAGACAAAGACCATACAGGTGTGCTTGAGTTTGGAACTGAAGTTATCAAGTCAGCCGATGGTAGCATCGCAGCGCTACTCGGAGCTTCGCCCGGCGCATCAACTGCAGTGTCGATCATGACATCTCTGATTGAGAAATGTTTTCCTGAAAACAATGCATCCGGGGCATGGCAGAATAAACTAAAGCAAATGATCCCTTCGTATGGATTGGAGCTTGCCAACGATGCACCACTGCTTCGAAATGTACGCGCGATGAGTAATGAAATTCTCGGTATCCGGGAAAACAAAATTAAATCGATTCTATGACAGACCACGTTATCATACCCGAAAGCAAAGACCCGCGTGTGGTGATCATCGGCGGCGGCTTTGCAGGATTGGAACTCGCGAAGTCGCTATGCAGTGCATCGGTTCAGGTGGTGCTCATTGACAAAAATAATTATCACACATTTCAGCCTCTGCTCTACCAGGTTGCAACAGCTGCCATCGAAGCTGAGTCGATTGTATATCCCTTTCGCAAAATGTTTGAAGATTATGACAACGTATACTTTCGGCTCGCTGAGGTTGAATCGGTCGATACCGAAAAGCAAATTGTCTTTACCTCCATCGGGCTCTTCACATACGATTACCTCGTAATCGCGACGGGGGCTACGACGAATTTCTATGGGAATGACAAAATCCAATCGAAAGCAATCAGCATCAAATCTATTGAAGATGCGCAATCATTAAGAAACACCATCCTGTACAATTTCGAGAAGGCACTTCAAACCGATGACCATGAGCAACTTAACAGCTTAATGGATTATGTAATTGTGGGTGGCGGGCCAACTGGCGTTGAAATTGCCGGCGCATTGAGTGAACTGAAAAAACATGTGTTTCCGAAGGATTACAAAGAGCTGGACTTTGTTAACATGGACATCCACCTGATTCAAAGCGGAAGTGAACTATTGAAAGGAATGTCTGCAAAGGCATCCAAAGAAGCATTGCATGTGCTCGAAAAGCAGGGAGTAAAGATCTGGCTGAATGCGCGTGTAAAATTTTACGACGGCCACGCCGTACTCCTCGACACCGGGGAGCGCTTGCATACGCACACGCTGATCTGGGCCGCAGGCGTAACCGGCGCATTGATTGACGGATTCAAAGTGGAATCAATGTTCGCGGGAAACAGACTGAAGGTAAACGAGTACAGTCAGGTCGCCGGGTATGACAACATATTCGCGATCGGCGATATCGCCGCAATGGTTACGAAGGAATATCCGTTTGGCCATCCACAGATGGCGCAACCAGCAATGCAACAAGGCAAGCTACTGGCAAAAAACTTCAGGTGTCTGCTGCAGAGCAAGAAGCCCGCACCGTTTCGTTACCGTGATCAAGGTTCGATGGCCACGATCGGAAGGAATAGCGCCGTTGCCGACCTGAAAATTTTTGGACGTAAGATTAGCAAAACCGGTTTTATTGCATGGCTGATCTGGACGTTCATTCACCTGATATCCATTATTGGCTTCCGCAACCGGCTCATTGTTCTGATCCATTGGATGTTCAGCTATTTCAGTTATGACAAAGGGATGCGGCTGATCATCGGGCCAAAAAAAGAAAATCTGCCAATGGAAAAAGTTGCGGAGAAAGCCGTCGTAAACTGATTGTTACAACACGCTAATAAAGTTGACCGAAGCTTAACACAAATCTCACACGAATGTTAACTTGTCTACATGTAGATCGCATTCTACATTTAACCCCACCTGACTCCGGACTTCTTTCAATCTGCTGACGTACCAATATTGCCGCTTCAGATTTTAAGAGGGAAACATTCAAATTCATGTTGACTCTCTGATCGTTACAACGCAGTCAAACTTTCGTCACTCACCGGCACGCTTTTTTATTAATACTAGTGTCTAAAAACTTTCGGCAGGGTTGGAGTAGTGCGGTTATCGAGCCAGAAAATCAAAATCATTCAGAATCACTAAAACCGAGAAATAATACCTTGAACCTATACGTTGCATGAAAGTACTGATGTTTGGGTGGGAGTTCCCTCCCCATATTTCCGGCGGACTTGGCACGGCCTGCTACGGCCTTACGAATTCCCTTGGGAAGGAAGCTGTTGATGTTCTGTTCGTTGTTCCAAAAGTGCACGGAGATGAGCCGGCAGAGAATATCAATCTTATCAATGCAAGCAACGTAGCCGTTCACAACGGTCCAAGTAAGGGCATCAGACTACCCAACGTTTCCAATACAACTGTCTATACAACTTCAACAGGTAAAGAAGTCTCCGTCCAGGAAGCATCTGGATTTACTTATATAGAAGTGCCTTCAGGATTAGTCGCCTATCGTTCGCCGGAATTCGCCGAATCAGCCGATAGCGTTTCACACTGGAATCATCAGCACGGTGAAGCACCCATGACAGTTTCATCGAACGAAACTAAAAACAACATCGCAAACAGACACGCGACACAACGTAGTCCATACGCGTTTAGCGGTGCTTATGGCCCCAACCTATTAATGGAGGTTGAAAAGTATGCACAGGTCGCCTCTGAGCTTGCTAAGAAATTCAGCTTTGATGTTATTCACGCCCATGACTGGATGACATATCCCGCAGGTATTGCTGCAAAGGAAGCAAGCGGAAAGCCGCTTATCGTTCACGTTCACGCAACGGAATATGACCGGAGCGGATCAAATGTTGATACACGTGTTCATGCCATCGAGATGGCAGGCATGCATAGCGCCGACTGCGTTGTTACTGTGAGTGACTGGACAAAGAAAATTGCCATCACTAAATACAATGTTCCGAAAGATAAAGTACAGGTAGTCCATAACGGAATCATTAGTAAGAAAAAGGAAGAGATCAAATTCGAATCTCCGCTCAAGCGTTCGCCCATTGTAACATTCCTCGGAAGGATCACTCATCAAAAAGGTCCTTTATATTTCGTCGAAGCTGCAAAGGCGGTGCTCGCAGAAATTCCTGACGCGAGATTTATTGTCGCGGGATCAGGCGATCTTCTTCCGAAAATGATCCAACAGGTAGCGAAAGCCGGAATGTCATCACGTTTTCACTTTACAGGATTTGTAAAAGGACAAGACATTGAAAGGATCTGGTCAATCTCGAATGTCTACGTCATGCCATCAGTGTCCGAGCCATTCGGTATCGCACCACTTGAAGCAATTCAGGCGGGAGTTCCCGTTATTATTTCAAAGCAATCGGGCGTTGCTGAAGTAATGCCGCACGCGATTGCTGTTGATTTCTGGGATACGTCTGCGTTGGCGGAAGCAATTTGCAGCGTACTGAAATACAAAAGTCTTTATCAAACATTAAAAAGGAATAGTAAAGCCCAGATCAAGGGCATTACATGGGACAGAGCGGCAAAACGATTAAATAACTTATACCATGAGCTTACAGAACAACAATGAAAATGTGAGAAACCTGATTCTGTATTTTCAGGTCCACCAGCCAAAACGTTTCAAACCGGTAAAGTT
>DASPJN010000222.1:0-3981 GCA_035628595.1 Chryseosolibacter sp. | reverse complement strand
GCCATTCCATTCGCAAACGTGGCCGTTTTTTCTACCCCGGATTCGTCGATGGTTACCGGTGCAGTGTCAGACGAAAACGGGACGTTTTCAACAAAAGTAAATTCAGGTCAATATTACCTGCGAATAACCTTCCTTTCATACCAGGAGAAGATTGTCCCGGTAAATGTAACGGACGCTGACGTTGCACTCGGCAACATCACGCTCGCGTCGGGCACTCAGGTGCTTGAGTCTGTAACGGTTGAGGGTGAGCGAAGTCAGATGGAATTGTACCTGGATAAACGTGTATTCGAAGTCGGCAAGGATCTCAGCAACATCAGCGGAAGCGCGAGCGATATTCTCGACAACGTTCCGTCAGTAACCGTCGACGTCGATGGAAACGTCAGTCTCCGCGGAAGCAGTAACGTGCGAATCCTTATTGATGGTCGTCCGTCAGGTCTGACAGGCATTAGCACCGCCGATGCATTACAACAGTTGCAGGGAAACCTCATTGAACGAATCGAAGTGATCACTAATCCTTCAGCACGTTTTGACGCCGAAGGTGAAGTAGGGATCATCAACATTATCCTGAAAAAAAATCAAAAGCGCGGCGTTAATGGCACAGTCAGTTTGAATACAGGGTACCCGCACAACCATGGTGGCTCTTTCTCGCTGAACTGGCGCCGCCCGACGGTTAACTTTTTTACAAGCTACGGCATTAATTATCGCAAAGGTCCTGGAAGAGGGAACTCGTTCCAACGCTTCACCACCGAAGACACGACTTTTTCATACCAGCAAATTGTTGATCGCGACCGGAGTGATATCTCGCATAATATCCGGGGAGGCATGGACCTCTTCCTAAAAAATAGCCAGACACTTACTGCGTCGGCCATCGTACGAAATTCGCAATCACTTGATTACACTGATAATGAGTATCGGGACTTCGACGAGATGAACACTTTACAACGGACCGTCATCAGGAATGAAAGACAGGAAGAACCAGAGTTGAACACAGAACTCGCGTTGTCGTACAAAAAAGAATATGCAAAGAAAGGCCAGCAACTGACCGCAGATGTAAAATGGATTGAAAACATTGAGACCGAAATGTCGCAGTTCCGACAGACAGATCTCTCCATTGATTCAACAGGCTATCAGCGTTCGGAGAATACTGAAAACGAACGAAATCTTCTTTTTCAAACCGACTACATTCATCCCTTCTCGGAAAAAGGAAAATTTGAGGCAGGTATCAAAAGTACGCAACGCATCATCGACAATGACTTCACGGTCGAACAGCTTGATCAGGAAAACAACGCATGGAATATTCTGCCTGAGTTAGACAACAACCTGCTTTATACTGAAAATATTCACGCCGGATATTTTATCATCGGCAACGAGCTTAATAAATTTTCGTGGCAGGCAGGCGTTCGCGGAGAATTAACTGATATCTCTGTCGAACTTACCGAGACAAAAGAAAAGAGCTATCAGAACTACTTCAACGTTTTCCCCAGCGCACATCTCTCCTATCGCATTGCAAAAGAGAAAACGCTTCAGCTCAGCTACAGTTACAGGTTGAGTCGTCCGCGGTTTCGCGAGCTAATGCCGTTCTCAAGTTACAGTGACAACAGGTCTGTACGCGTCGGTAACCCGAACCTTCGCCCTGAATACACAAACTCGATCGAAGCAGGATACCTGATCAATTGGGAGACAGGTTCTGTATTGAGCAGCGCATATTACCGTTACCGGACGGGCGTCGTTGAAAGAATTGCGCTTGTCGACTCACTTGGTTTCTCGCGAAGATTTCCGGTCAACCTTGGTTCGGAGAATGCTTACGGATTCGAGTTCAACCTGTCGTGGACACCTGTAAAAATATGGCGGTTAAATACGAACGCAAATTTCTATCGCGCCATTACGGAAGGAACATTTGACGAAGAAAGTTTTTACGCAGACACGTATACCTGGACATCACGCACCACTTCGCGAATTACGTTTTTCAAGGCGTGGGATTTTCAAACAGGGTTTACCTATCGTGCTCCGCGTGAAACACCACAGGGAACAAATAAAGCGCTCTACTCCATAGACCTCGGTTTATCGCGTGATGTGCTAAAAGGCAATGGAACACTAACATTTGCCGTGCGTGATTTGCTCAACTCCAGGAAATTCAGAAGCATCGTTGAGAGGCCTGAGGAAGGATACTATTCTGAAAACGAATACCAGGGACGACTACGGCAATTTATGCTCACATTTACTTACCGCATCAACCGCGAGCCAAATAAGAACGACCGCGAGCGTAACAAAGATGATGATGACGATGCGTTTGATGGTGGCGATGATTAGGAGAAATTTTTTCCTTAAGCCTTAATCGGTATTTTTTTTTCTCAAATTTTTCAAGTCGTCCTTATCGATTAGTCTATTAACCGATTCTTTATTAATAAGTAAGTCGTTGTAGCTAAGAACAAGAAGACTATTGCCGTCAATTTCCAGTTTGGATGCGCGGGTCTTACAATCAGAAAAGGATGAAAGTCCTGTTAGCTGACAAAGGAAGTCAGTATGAAAATTTGAGTGAGGAATTTTTAGAAAAGTTTTCTTCGGATCGAAGGTAATACCATCGAGCATTTCTTTTGACACCCCCAGTTCAACCAAAGCCGATGACAGCTGTACGAAATTTGAAAGCATTGGATTATACCAAAAGTCCAAATCGGTCTTCACCTCTGGTCTTGCGAGGGTAGTCCCGGAAACACGCAGATACCCATGATATGCGACAGCCACGCCGCCAACTAATATATAGTCTACATGATATTTGTTCAGTACTGAACAAACACGATGCAGCGTTTCGCGCATGTCATTGCTGATCATTAGCAGCTTTGTTTATTTTAAGTAAAATCCAGGGATGGTCATTATCGACGGGACGTGGACGCGACATTGCTGAAAGAAGATCGAGATACTCCAATGCCTGGATCAGTGCGTCAGTTGGTTTCATGGGCTTAAATAGCTGTTGTTCCCATTTTGCCTTTTCATCAATCGAATGGTAAACAATAAGCTTCTTCATTTGCAGTCGTTGTCATCTCAAATGAAAGGTACATAAAAATCTAAAAAAGACAGCTACCAATTCAAAGGCCTTTACGCCATAATATGTGAGAAGGAGATTTTTAATCAGGCTGGCTAGCAGGAGAATAGTTTGACGACAATTCGTAATGTGTATCAAAAAAAATCCTCCGATAACTTATAGCCACCGGAGGATTAACTCAGCAACGGATCAATCATTTGGTAATGAATTTAAGTTTAGCGATTGAATGGTAAGCAACGCTTTGAGGCCCGAATGCGGACTTCATATAACGTTTAATAAACCGGCTCATACCATAAATTCCTTCTTCTCTGTGAATGACCGTGTAGCAATCATCTTTCGCTTTTTCGTATGCGATAAAGGTTGTGTAAACGAGAGACTGCAACGCTTTCAATTTTTCCAGCGATTCCTTTAATGCATCGATGGAGATGCTGGATTCATTTGGTGCATAGTCTTCATGCGTTTCAAGCAACCCGATCAACAACGAAAAGCTTTTGATCTTGCTCGCGCTGTCCAGATGCGAGATAGGACCTCTTGGCTTTTTGCCATTGCCCGGAGGCCCGCCCTCATCCGCAGGATTCAATGGAACCTTTGCCGAGCGGCCCTGGATGCGGCTGTTCAACTGTTTGATGTCTTCAAACAGCGAAGGCTTCATCCCGGAAACAGAGGCTGCGTTGATAACACGCGTGCATGTTTTTCGCAGCGCCTCAAAAGCATCCCGGCGATCGTTGGTTGCCAGTACCCACGATTTGTAGGAGGTGTACACATCTTGCGTTTTTTCGCGCGCCGTTTGAAGTAACGACTCGAGTGCTTCGATTGTCATCGAATCCCGGCTGGGGTTGAACGTCGAACCCTGACTTTTGCAGATGCCCAAGAGCTGCTCAAAGGCTTCTACTTGTTTGATGGATGTTTTCATCGTTTTGTTGTTTATGTTATATGGTAAT
>DASPJN010000221.1:0-23176 GCA_035628595.1 Chryseosolibacter sp. | reverse complement strand
GAAGAAGGTCCGGATAACAGCCTGCTGATCGGTACCAACAACAAAGGACTTCTTACTTACAAAGACGGTGTTGTCAACCAGGTTTCTATCAGCAACACTGTTGACTATTCAGTTAATGTGATCAAATACACACCCGGCGATGGACGCATTTATGTTGGAACTACCGAAGGATTGTACATCATGCAAAACGGTGAGTCGTCGGCTGTGGATTTTCTGAATAACATTCAGGTCAACCATATTTTGATCGATAATTATGAGTCGGTGTGGGTTGCCACAGAGCGTGGTCTGGCAAGGATAAACGAGAAGCATGGAACGAAAGAGTTTCTCCGTTCGGGAAAAAGCTTTTCGGGCGCGCATTTAACATCACTGTTTCTCGACAAGGAAGGTTCTTTGTGGATGAGCACCGGAAAGAGCGGTCTGCTGCGCCTCAAGGAAAGCATGGTCCGAAACTACAATGAGGTACATGGATTATCTGTCGACCGTGTGAACGTAGTCACTGAGGCAACTGATGGAAAGTTCTATGTTTGTCTCGATGATGGTTTTATCAACATCATTGACAATGGAAAGATTTCGGAAATGAAAATTGACCAGCCAGGTTGGAACGAATCGGTTCGCGATATCCTGGTTGAAGAAAACGGCACTTATTGGATTGCTTCTTATAATGGATTGATCAGGAAGGACAAGCACGGAGAAAAGCTTTATACAACGGAAAATGGTTTGCCCTCTAATTCGGTAAGAAGGATCTTTAAAGATCGGGAGGGACGGATCTGGCTTGCCACACGAACAGGCGGCGTCGTACAGATAACGAAGGATAAAGTTGCACGTGTTTACAATCGCACAAATGGTTTAAGTTCCGATTACATTCTTGCCATTGAGCAGGATGCTGCAGGGCGATTATTGATTGGTACACATAGTGGCGGTTTGAATGTCATTTATCCGGACGGGACAACCTCTGTTCACCATATTCAGGCTGATGATGATGGCGTTTTAATCTTTAATGTTCATGTCGATGAAGAAGGACACCTGTGGCTTGCGACCAGCGTTGGTCTTTATCACTTTGATTTCACTTCTAAAAAATTCACACGTCTGGCAATTACCGATGTTGTGAAAGGAGAGAGCTATTTCGACTGGGTTGAGGATCACCAGGGCGGCATCTGGATTCCGACGAATATCGGTATTGTAGAATTGTCTAAAGCAGAAGTAAGAAGTTTCCTGGCGGGCAAGATTCCGAGCATCAAGAGCAAGATCTATAATAATTTCGACGGGATGAAGAATAAAGAGTGTACGGGCGCAACTCGCTCAACACTTTCATCGAAAGGAGAGATTTGGGTTCCGACGATTGAGGGAATTGCTATTGTAAACCCCAGGCGCAAGTCTGTGAACATGATCGTGCCGCCTGTTTACATCACTCAAGTGATCACCGATAAACAAACCATTCAAAACCCAACGAAACCAATAGCTGTTGAGCCTGGCAATTTTCGGGTAACGATCAAGTTTACTTCTTTGAGCTTACTCGCGCCGAATAAAGTGAAATTCCGCTATATGATCGAAGGTGTTGATCAGGATTGGATCGATGCCGAAACCAATACGCGGACTGTACATTACACCAATCTGTCTCCGGGAAATTATGTATTTACAGTTATCGCTTCAAACAATGACGGTATCTGGAATGAGAAAGGCGTGCAGCTTCCGTTAGAGGTGCGCCCTCATTATTACCAGACAGCCTGGTTCTATTTCCTGCTTGCCGCGATGACGGTCATTGCATTCTATGGCATCTACAAATGGCGTGTCAATGCGGTGGAGCATAAAAACTCGGAGCTTATCAAGGTGAACAGTGAATTGGACAGGTTCGTTTATAGTGCGTCCCACGATTTACGTGCGCCATTGGCGTCGATACTTGGGCTTGTTAAGCTTGCGCGTCTGGACAATGATCCGGAGAACAAGCTGCAGTACCTGGATAAAGTCGAAACCAGTATCCACAAGCTTGACGGTTTCATTCATGACATCATCAATTATTCGCGTAACGCGAGAACAGAGCTTGAGTCGCGTGCGTGTGCATTTGAAAAGGAGATCAATGAAATACTTGATGGTCTGAAGTACCAGGAGAAGAGTGATAAGATCAGGAAAGAGATCAACGTACAGGGCGCCGGTGTTTTTTATACGGACACTAAACGATTGAATATTATTTTGTATAACCTGATCACAAACGCCATCAAATACCACAATATAAATCAGGCCGATCCTTTCATTCGCGTCGATGTTGATTTTACCGCGAAAGAAGCCTTGATCCGCATTGCAGATAACGGCATTGGTATTGGAGAACACCACCTTCAAAATGTTTTTAAGATGTTCTACCGCGCTGACGAACGGAGCAGTGGTTCGGGCCTTGGGCTTTTCATCGCAAAAGAAACGGTCGAAAAGTTGCGCGGCACATTACGAGTTCAGAGTAAGGTTCGCGAAGGTAGTGTGTTTGAGGTGAAGCTTCCCTCACTGACCACGTCTTCGCAGCTCGCGAGGGAAGCGGTTGCCAACGGGGCGGGGAATTAATTTCTTGTTTCTTGTTTCTTGTTTCCTGTTTCAGGTTTAAAGTTTAACGTGTTTAAGGTTTAATGTTGTGCGGTCATTCCGCGACTGTGCGTTTTTACACAACTTATCCCCCTTCAGTGTCACTCGTCAGAGGACGCTGAGGATTCGAAACACGAATTTCAAGAAGTCAATTTATCTATGAGAAATGATCACCCTGGAAAACATCAGTCCCGGAAGCCGGTGACTCTGCTGGGAAAGTATTTGTGAAAAAGAAATGTCAATTGTTCTGGTTTCTGGTTTCTTGTTTCAAAGTTCAGCATTCCGCTCGCTGCTGGCCGGCACACGAGCCATGCTCAGGATCGGTGTAGATATCCATCATAGTTATGATCCCCAATCCTGAGCACGGCCTGCGCGTGAGCGAGCCGGGAGCGAAGGATCATCCCGCGCCTGGAATTTTTTTGGATGTTTGAGGTGGTGATTTATTTTAAACAACACCACTGAGCGGTCTGTTACATTCGGGATCAAAGTCCGTTACCCCAAGTAGTGTCAGTTATATTGACGTGTGAGCAGATCCATTCGTCCGCTGCTGGCCGGCACACATTCCTTGCTCAGGATCGTCGATCGTCTCTTATGGGTTACCCACAAAGTTTTCTTGCGGCGGTGTCTTTCAACTCAGAAAGACTCGCAAAAATAATCACGTCCACGCAGTATGGAATTCCTTATGCTGCTGCATCATAGTAGAAACCTGAATCTTATGGCACAAGTAGACCAACCCAACAAGACAGAACCTGGTGGAAAGGTTCGCGCTAAAAAACAATCGACCAGGATCGATATGACGCCCATGGTGGATCTGGCGTTTCTGCTGTTAACTTTCTTCATTCTGACAACAACGTTTACAAAAGACAATGTACTCAAAGTGCAAATGCCTGAATCGGCTCCGCCATCGCCGGTGAACGATGAGAATGTAATGAACCTCGTGTTGGCCGACGATAACAAATTATTCTGGTGGATGGGACTCGAGAAGACCGCAGCCGAAACCAATTATTCACGTAGCGGAATCCGAAAGCTCTTGTTGGATAAGCGCAAAAGCAATCCGAATCTCATTGTGTTAATCAAGGCGAAAGACGACGCCAGGTATGAGAATATGATTGACATACTGGATGAGATGGAGATCACGGCAATGGAGAAATATGCCATCGTTGATTATACAGAAGACGATGCGCTACGGTTGAAATAGCGTCCGGTTTCAAATGCTCGCTGCTTATTCCCCCTCAGTGTCACTCGTCAGAGGACGCTGAGGATTCGAAACACGAATTTCAAGAAGTCAATTTATCTATGAGAAATGATCACCCTGGAAAACATTAGTCGCGGAAGCCGGTGACTCTGCTGGGAAAGTATTTGTGAAAAAGAAATGTCAATTGTTTCTGGTATCTGGTTTCTTGTTTCTTGTTTCAAAGTTCAGCATTCCGCGGGCTGATGGCCAGTAACATTCCTTGCTCATGATGGGTAAGTTACGCACCTTCTGGAAGGCTATTCTACCGCCTTTATCTGTTCGGGCTCATTGGTAGAGGCAACGCACTCAAGTTGATAATTGCCGTCTGCATCTTTCCGAAAGATCGATACCCAAGCAAAGTGAGTACTCTCTTCAATACGCTTTCCAAGAGAATCGGTCGTCTCGAGTACAACTATTTTGTCTACGATCACATAACCGATCGAGCGGTCTTTTGAAAAACGGATAACAGGAGGTTTAACATCATCCCATTTAATGAATTCCACGGCGTCAAAATATCCGCGAAAGCGTTCTATTGCTTTCTCCTTTGAACTTTTAGTCACCCTCCCGCGGTTTACCGAAATCATATCCCTGGAAAACTGACTTACCATTAAGGCTGGGTTTTTATTGAAGTGCGCCTCACGACTTTCCTCGTGAAGCCGAAGTAGCTTTTGTTCGTCAGCAAGTGGATTATCGGCAGTGGCTGAACAGCCTGAAATGATCAAAGCGATCAAATAATAGCGGAAGCTTTTATCTCGGATGGTCATACCTCAAGTAAATACTTTCAAGCGATCTATCTATACCGCAATTGACGGCATGTCGGTATCAGCGAATTTAGGCCTTCCCAGTACAGTGTTACTTTAGTGAAATATTTCCAGCGCAGAAATCCGGAGTATTTTTGCTATCTTCAACAACAATCCACACCTCCATGAAAAAGCTGCTTTTCCTTTCAATCATGCTCCAGGTCTCGTTCCTGCAAGCGCAGGACTGGTCTTTTGAGCTTGGAACAAACTATGTTTATGCAAACCCTACCAGTGGCATGGGGCACGTAATTGATCGCGGCCACGGTGTTGGTATAAATGCTGGTATGCTTACGCCTGATCAACGATTTGCGGTGGGTATTGATTTTAGCTATGCACAATACGGACGCGACAAATCAAGACAGGTATATACTTTTGATGATGGCAGCACAGCAAACATGGATGTGATCGTTTCGAATAATTTCGGTTCGGTAATGGCTTATGGTAAAATGAATCTTGTGACAGCAGGAACGTTTCGTCCCTATGTATTTACCAAGGTTGGTTATACATTTTTCTCCACCAACCTGAACATCTACGATCCTGATGATTTTGATCATTGTGAACCGGTCGAGTCTGATGTGCTTTACAACGACAGAACGTTTACAGGAGCGATCGGAGCCGGTCTCAGGTTTGACATCGCCGCAATATTTCAAAAACTTGAAAAAGGAAAATTTTATGTTGATGCAAGCATACATAGTACGCATGGCGGTCAGGTGCGATACATGAACAGTGATGCCACAGCGCACACCAACGGCGGAAACCACGACAGTGATCAGGTGTTAGCGAGCTTTCTAAATACACAGACGCAGATTGTTCACAGACATCACGTCGGTAATCTTTACAAAAGCAGGATGCAGATGACTGAACTCCGATTCGGCGTTTCTATGCAGTTGAGTAAATAATTTGCTCCGGAATATTTTGTATAATTAAGCCGTGTTTCCCCACAGCTTATGTCATCGTTAAAATTCGGCACACCTTATAAGTCTTCAGCAATAAAAGTCATGTTACTCGGCTCGGGAGAGCTTGGTAAGGAAGTCGTCATCGAGTTTCAACGATATGGTGTTGAGGTGATAGCTGTTGACCGTTATGCAAATGCGCCAGCCATGCAGGTTGCACATCGCTCACATGTTATTTCGATGACCGATGCAACGGCATTGCGGAATGTGATTCTGAAGGAACGTCCGGATTATATTGTTCCGGAGGTTGAAGCAATTGCCACCGATACATTGGTTGAACTGGAGAAGGAAGGTTTTACGGTAATTCCATCCGCGAATGCTACGAGTCTGACGATGAACAGGGAAGGAATTCGTGCGCTGGCTGCCGAAAAGCTCGGACTCTCGACATCATCATATCGTTTCGCTGGCACGAAGGAGGAATTTGTAAAAGGTATCGAAGTCATTGGGTTTCCGTGTGTGGTAAAACCTGTGATGAGTTCGTCGGGAAAAGGACAAAGCACTGTAAAAGGAAAGGGCGAAATCGATGGAGCATGGAAGTATGCACAGGAAGGAGGGAGGACGGGCAGCGGACGGGTGATCATCGAAGGTTTCGTTGATTTTGATTATGAGATCACCTTGCTAACGATCCGTCACAAAGGAGGAATTTCATTTTGTGAACCGATCGGCCATCGGCAGGAGCATGGCGATTATCACGAGTCATGGCAGCCGCATCCAATGCCGGAGAAGGCTTTAACGGAGGCAAAAAAGATCGCATCAAAAGTAGTGGATGCGCTGGGCGGGTATGGTATTTTCGGCGTGGAGTTTTTTGTCAAAGGAGATAATGTATTCTTCAGTGAGCTGTCTCCACGTCCACACGACACAGGAATGGTGACGATGATCTCTCAGGATCTTTCAGAGTTTTCATTGCATGTACGTGCGATCCTCGGACTTCCCATACCTAACATTAGACAACATGGGCCATCCGCTTCGAGCGTGATCCTGATCAAAGGAGATTCAGACAATATTGTCTATGAAGGAATTGAAAATGCATTGCATGATGTTGATACGCAGATCCGGATCTTTGGGAAACCGGAAGTGCGCGGCGAACGAAGGATGGGTGTTTGCCTTGCCAGAGGCGCGAGCATTGAAGAAGCACGAAGCAAAGCCAACAGGGCCGCCGCTGGAATTGCTGTTTCGTTCGTTCAGGATTAACGCTTATACTACCGCCACTTCTACGTTCTTGTTAAGGATCGATTTAATTCCTCTGATCGGGATCAACACCCAATCCGGTCGATTGTTTATTTCATACTGTAATTCGTAGATCGCCTTCTCCAGCAGAAATGTATTCAGCAAGACACGAAGGTCTTCTTTGTTTGCTGGTACGAACGAACGTCCTTCTGCGGTTTCCAGGTATGCGTGCATGAAGATTCCGCTCATATAATGAAACCACAATTCAGAATATGGCATCAGCGTCGCGATATCCTCCTGCCGTACCTGGTTGCTCAGGTAAAGACTTCCGTAAGCCGCGTAATGAAAAGATCGGATCATGCCCGCGACATCGCGAAGCGCAGATCGTTTCAATCTTCGCTCGCTGTAGCTCTTTGCCGGTTCCCCTTCAAAATCGGTAATAACGAAATCTTTCCCTGTAAACAGTACCTGACCTAAGTGGTAGTCCCCATGGATGCGGATTTTGACAACGTCAATTTTCCGTTTATAGATATTCTTGAATGTGTTCAGAATTTCACTTTTCAAACCGAGAACTTCTTTTGCTTCAATGCGAACATCGTCCGATAACTTGTGGATATTTCTTTCAAGATCGTGAAACGCGGCACGAACAAGTGATTGCAATCCGGCATACAAAGATCGCTGGTAATGCAATGAATACTCTTCCGGTCTGAAATCAGGATGTTCAAAACTCGACGCCAGCGCCATGTGCATTTCCGCGGTACGTTGTCCCAGTAAACGGATTCTTTCTGCTACAGGAGCTTCCAGTATCTGTTGTGTATTCACCGGTATTTGTTCGTAAGGCAGTGGATCCACCAGATCACCGCGAAGCTCGGTTGGCGAATGGTGATCGGCTTCGGTGAGAATGAATTCGTTGTAATCTTCAAGCCTGTCCATTGCATACGTCCACGCATCGCTGTTAGCTTCCACAAGCTCCTGCATCATTCCGAGAATGATACTCCCGTCCTTATGTTTCCATTCAATCCCGCCGATGAAGGCAGGAATGAATTCGAATTTTGTGTGGGTGCTTAGAAACTGTGAGATCTCAACATCAGGATTGATTGCCCTGTCTATCTTTCTGAAAAGCTTGAGGAAAAAAGCAGAATCATAAACAATTGACGTATTGCTTTGCTCTGCTGAGAGCACACGTGGTTTTATTTTTTCATTGCTCTTATAATAGGTCTGCAATGCATCATTGCCGAAAAATCTGACCTGCGTGTTTTCAGATTGGATAACTTTATTACCTGCCATGAACTCGATGATTGCCTGCTGCAGATCCGATCCGTAAAGCGCATCATACAGGACTCCTTCATCCTTTCCAACTTTCATGGTGGCCAGCACGGCTTGTGGACAAAGATCCCGCAACTTATAAGCGAGCTGCTCTTTACCGAAAGTTATGGGTAACTGATAAATATCCGGCAGTCCGCTCTGGTAACTTACTTCGATCATCAGGAAGGCCGCAAAGTTGCCGTGTAGTGGCACCGTTACGTGGTTCACGACACGCATGTGCTCAATAGTCCGCCCTTTTCCACCGAACCACCTGCGGTGCATCATGTATGGAAGCAGCACACGTTTTTCCAACGTTTGAATGAACCCTTTCGAAACTGTTTCCTCCCAGGCATCCACCTCGATTGACGGAAGCTCGCCTGATGGCAATGCATCCTTCATTACATTTTCCAGGAGAAACCATTGACAATCATGAGGACCCATTGTGAAAAAATACGGTGATTCTCCTTTCACCGATGGAAAACGGTTCTTGCTGAATACTTCTACAGGCACATATCCTTTGAAGTCGTTGAGAGACAATTCTACTGGTTGTGTGTATCGCGATAAATTCACAATCACCAGCATGGTTTCATCTTCATACGTGCGCGTAAACGACAATATCTTCGGATTCTCTGACTGCACGAATTTCATGTCGCCGCGACTCAGGGACTTGTATTGCTTACGCATGTGGATCATGCGCTTCATCCACCAAAGCAGTGAAGAAGTATTGCGGTTCTGCATTTCGACATTCACTGATTCATAGTGATACTCGGGATCAAGAATGATCGGAAGATAAAGTTGATGCGGATTGGCTTCGGAGAAGCCTGCGTTGCGGTCAGATGACCATTGCATCGGTGTGCGGACACCATTTCTATCACCAAGGTAAAAATTGTCGCCCATCCCAATTTCATCACCATAGTAAATGACCGGAGTTCCCGGCATCGAAAACAATAAGTAATTTAGTAGTTCGATTTTCTTTCTGTTGTTTGCCATCAGCGGAGCCAGACGATGGCGTATACCGAGATTGATCCGTGCACGGGGATCTTTCACATAAACTTTGTACATGTAGTCCCGTTCTTCATCGGTCACCATCTCCAGCGTCAGCTCATCATGATTTCTGAGAAACATTGCCCATTGACATGTTTCAGGAATCGGTGGTGTCTGATCGAAAATGTCAGTGATCGGGTAACGATCTTCCGTTTGCAGCGCCATGAACATGCGAGGCATAACAGGGAAGTGATAGTTCATGTGACATTCGTCACCGTCACCGAAATATGCGGCTGAGTCTTCCGGCCACATGTTCGCTTCTGCCAGTAGCAGTGTTCCAGGATATTTATCATCGACATACTTGCGCAAACGTTTCAGGTACTCGTGTGTCTCAGGAAGGTTTTCGCCGTTCGTGCCTTCGCGTTCGAAAAGGTAGGGGATCGCATCAAGACGAAATCCATCCACACCCATTGCGCACCAGTAATCGAGAATCTTAAAAACTTCTTCCTGTACCAAAGGGTTGTCGAAATTCAGATCCGGCTGATGATGGAAGAATCTGTGCCAGTAGTACTGTTGCGCAACCGGGTCCCATGTCCAGTTCGAGGCTTCGAAATCCTGGAAAATTATTCTGACGTCCTTGTATTGATTTGGATTATCGCTCCACACGTAAAAGTTTCGTTCGGGTGATCCAATTGGAGCACGCCTTGCGCGCTGGAACCACGGGTGCTGATCGGAAGTATGATTGATAACAAGCTCCGTAATTATTTTCAGGTGGCGCCGGTGCGCCTCCTCGAGTAGTTGTTTGAACTGGTCAATATCCCCGTAAGAGGGATTGATGCTGTAATAATCAGCAATGTCGTAGCCGTCGTCTTTGAGCGGCGAAGGATAAAATGGAAGCATCCAGATTGCCGTGACCCCGAGATCCTGCAGGTAATCAAGTTTCTCCATCAGTCCTTTAAAGTCACCAATACCATCACCGTTGCCGTCGCGGAACGCCTTGATGTGGAGTTCATAAATCACTGCATCTTTATACCAGTGTATTTTATTATCAAGTAATGACGTGCGCTCGCTCATAATTGCTGATTTTTCCTAGATTGTTGAAACTGAATCACCTGGGGAAAAAGACGTTAAAAGAATATGCCGTCTGCTAGTGCTGGTTATTCAATATACAAATAAATTGCAGCTTATGCCCGAATTGCCCGATTTACAAGCATTTAGCCGAAACCTTACAAAACGGCTCGCCGGAAAAAAGGTAAAGTCTATCGTCACACCGTATAAAAAACGGCTCAAAACACCCGAAGCGGAACTACAGAGGGCGCTTGTTGGGCGTGTCGTGAAAGAGGTAACGCGACAGGGGAAGGAATTACATTTTCATTTCCGAAGCGGTGATATCCTGGCCCTGCATCTCATGCTTCGTGGAAATCTTTATTATTTTGAAGGCGATGACCACGAAAAGAAATATCCAATTCTGGAAATGATGTTCACCGACAAAACCGGTCTCGTTATGACCGATTTTCAGGGGCAGGCGACACCAACACTAAACCCAGATGAGCATGAGGGTATTGATGCTTTGTCGGATGAGCTTACGCTTGCGTTTGTGAAAGCGAAATTTGAGAAGTCGAAAGCAGCGATCAAGAACCTGCTCCTCGATCAGCATTTTATTCGTGGAATCGGTAACGCCTACGCAGATGAAATTTTATGGCATGCAGGAATATCCCCATTCTCGGTGACGAATAAAATTCCTGATAAATATATCAAACAGATTGTAAAGCTTATTCCGAAGGTATTACGGGATGCGGAGAAGAAAATCCTAAAGTCCAATCCGGAAATTATTACAGGAGAGGTGCGGGACTTTCTGTTGATCCACAACGCGAAGAACACGCACAGCCCAACCGGTGCAGCAATTAAAGTTCAATTGAAAGGCGGACGAAAAACGTATTTCACTGATGAACAGGAATTGTTCGCTTAGTTTTGTTTCTAGTTTTAGATGTTTTGTTGAGCGCTGACCTTTTCTTGTGACTCTTTACTGATCGAAAGAAAGTCGAAGAGATTCGGGTCAAAAAGATGCGACGGTGAAACATTTGAAATCGCATTAAACATGATCTCAGTGCGATCAGGATACTGAATCTCCCAGTCACTGATCATTTTTTTCACCTGACCGCGCTGCATGTTCGGCTGCGACCCGCAAAGCGTGCATGGTATGATCGGAAAATTCCGGAACGATGCATAAGATTTAATATCTTTTTCCCTTGTTGCGCTCAACGGACGAATCACGATGTGCTTGCCGTCATCAGTCTTGTATTTTGGGGGCATTGCTTCAAGCTTACCGCTGAAAAACAGGTTCAGGAAGAATGTTTCGAGTACATCATCCTTGTGATGTCCAAGCGCAATTTTTGTAACGCCGAGCTCTTCGGCAATTGAGTACAGGTTTCCCCTCCGTAATCTTGAGCACATGCTGCACATCGTCTTCCCTGCAGGTGTCTTGTCGATCACAACTGAATAAGTATCCTTTTCATAGATCCTGAACAGGATGTTATTCGTGGTGAGATAATCCGGTAAAATGTGCGCGGGAAAATTTGGCTGCTTCTGGTCCAGGTTTACGGCAATGATATCGAACGACATGGCTTTCTGCATATTCAGCAAAACGTCCAACATCGTGTAACTGTCCTTTCCACCTGAAAGGCACGCCATCACATAATCTCCTTCCTCGATCAGGCCGTAGGTTTTATTGAGATCCCACGCTTGTTTCCGTATTTTCTTCGTGATTTTTTCGAAAGCCGCTTCCATAAAAATTCAGGGTTCAAATATAACAAAATCATAGATCAGCAATGACACACATCGGCGTAAGATCATGTTGCACAGCCAGTGAAGTACCGGTTAATATTTCCCCACACTCGTTGGCGGAGCGCGTCAGCAGCAGTGTAAAGTGAAACATGAAGCGGGCATAATTTTTTTGTTGAAGCGAGCTATACCGGCACCGTTATGCGAAATAGTTACGATAAAATGCTGAAGGATCTTTTTAGAAGTAAAGAATCGGGAAACGTCGTGGCCTTTAAGGTGAAAGGAAATGAAAAGACCGTGCTTACTGCTGTCGACGATGTTAGGGCTAACAGGATCATCGTGCTCAACCCCGTTTCTGTTTACGGCGTACCAATCGAAGAAAGTGTTTTACATCTTGAAGACATCGAAAATATTCGCGTCTATAATGCCCGATATACAGATCCGATATATGTCCGTATCCGCGAACTGAAAAACAACATCGATCAGATCAGACGAAATCTTCGCTGGTAGTTTATTCAAAACAATTCTTCTAAAGGCTTTCTTTTTATCTCACGATCGAAAAGCAGGTAGGCATAAAAATGCTATCGAAACCTGCATGGGATTGGTAGAATACAAAAAGAAGCGGTCATTCAATCAAACGCCTGAACCTGTCGGCGGAAAGAGCAGCAGCAATCAGTTACAGTTTGTCATTCAAAAACATGCGGCTTCACGACTTCATTACGATTTTCGACTTGAGATGCGAGGTGTATTGAAAAGCTGGGCTGTACCAAAAGGGCCATCGTTAAATCCGTCAGACAAGCGGCTTGCCATGCTTGTGGAGGATCACCCGTTCGATTACAAAAATTTTGAAGGCATTATCCCTCCGGGCAATTACGGAGCAGGAACTGTCATCATCTGGGATGAGGGCACCTACGAGCCTGTCAGTCCTGGGGAATCCAAAGCGGAAAATGAGAAGACGTTGTTGCAGGGATTTCATGCCGGTCAACTCAAAATCAGAATGCATGGACAAAAATTGAAGGGTGAATTTGTCCTGGTAAGAACGCGCGGTCGCGCGGAAAATGCGTGGCTGCTCATCAAACATCGTGACGAGCACGCAACTTCTGAAAATATTCTAGATGAGGATAAATCCGTTGTATCGGGAATGACAATCGAAGAGGTGGCAACAGATTTGGAATCGCGGAAATGGAAAAGCAATCGGTCTTCTTCATCGCAAACCGATCGTAAAGCAAAGCGCGGAACGCGGGCAAAAGCCCGGACTGTTTTAAAGCCATCCTCCACCGAGGTTATTAATGAAAAACTGATAGAGCCGGATCACGAATTAGATCGATATCCAAAAACAAAGCTGCCCGTCGATGTAATGCCGATGCTTGCAACGCTTGTCGATAAACCGAATGATAAAGACGGCTGGTTATACGAGGTCAAGTGGGATGGGTATCGTGCTCTTTCGTATGTCGAAAACGGAAGTGTCAAAATCCGGTCGCGAAACAATAAAGATTTTAACAAGAAATTTTATCCGATATACAATGCGCTGCGTGAATGGAATGTCAATGTTGTTGTGGATGGGGAGATCATTGTGGTTAATGACCGCGGACTTCCTGATTTTAATGCTTTGCAAGCCTGGCGGAGTGAAGCAGATGGTGAACTGGTGTATTACGTCTTTGACCTGATCTGGTTTAATGGAATATATCTGAGTGGCGCTCCGTTGAAGGAGCGTCGAGCGTTATTAAAAAAGATTGCCCCGTCGTCAGGCAATATCAGGTTGAGCGAGAGCTTTGATATCAGCGCGAGTGATTTCTTTGAAGTGGCTGATAAACTTGGCCTCGAAGGCATTGTTGCAAAAAAAGCGGATAGTGTTTATACGCCAGGAGTTCGTTCGAAACATTGGCTGAAAATCAAAACAGAAAAGCATCAGGAAGTCGTGATTGCCGGGTATACGCGCAACGAAAACACGAACAAAAGATTTAGCGCGTTACTGCTTGGTATTTACGAGGGTAAGGAATTGAAGTTTGTCGGGCCGGTTGGAACCGGATTTACAAATAAAATACAGTCTGAAATTATTGAGAAGTTAAAACCGCTCGAAACGAAGAATTGTCCGTTTGCAGAAGTGCCGGATTACAACAAGCCATCGCGTTTCCGTCCGAATCCACCACAAGCCGAAGTTACTTGGGTAAAACCAACAATGGTAGCGGAGATCACGTACAGAGCGCTCGGTAGCGATGGCTCAATTCGGCATCCATCCTTTAAGGGATTGCGCGAAGATAAAAAGGCGAGTCTTGTGAGTTGGGAGACGCCAGCGGAAGTTGAAGTTGTCTCCGGCGAGGAGAGGATCAAAATCAGAACAAAAGCCTCCACAGAAAGAAAAGCACTGCTAAATCCATCAGACGAAACTCAAGTGCGTGAGATCGATGGTAATGCAATCAAGTTCACAAATTTGAGCAAAGTATTTTGGCCGGAAGAAGGTGTGACCAAGCGCGACATGCTTAACTACTATTATCAGGTTGCACCTGTTATGCTTCCGTATTACAAGGATCGTCCGCAAACGCTGAACAGGTTTCCGAATGGGATTTACGGCAAAAGCTTTTATCAGAAAGATGTTACCGGCAAAGTTCCGTCCTGGATTGAGAAGCACGAATATTATAGTGAGACTGATAAACGCACGAAAAACTTCCTTGTCATTTCAGACGAGGCAAGCTTACTGTATGTTGCATCTCTCGGTTGTATTGAAATGAATCCATGGAGCAGTTGCTCGCAGACACCCGATAACCCGGATTGGTGCATCCTTGACCTTGACCCAGATAAAAACAGTTTCGAACAGGTGATCGAAGCTGCGCGAGTGACGCATGAGGTATTGGAGGCCATTGGTGTGCCATCATATTGCAAAACGTCAGGCTCTACCGGACTTCACATTTATATCCCCTTGTTAGGAAAAAACTACAGCTATGAAGATTCGAAGGAATTCGGCCGTGCACTTGTGACTGTCATACAACGCGAAATCCCAAGTTTCACGAGCATTGAGAGGCTAACTTCAAACCGGAAAGGAAAAATCTATCTTGATTTTCTACAAAATCGTCCACAGGCAACGGTAGCCGGACCATACTCACTGCGGCCTAAGCCGGGAGCGCCAGTATCCATGCCGTTGCATTGGGAGGAGGTAAAGAAGGGGTTAAAAATACTGGACTTCAATATCGGAAATGCTGTGTCCCGCATCAGGGATGAAGGTGACATCTTTAAGGGTGTTTTAGGTAAAGGTGTTGATATTGAAAAGGCCCTTAAAAAGCTGAATGCAGCGTTTGGTAAAAAATAATTCGTCTGATCAGATGCAACAATTAGCAGGATCGTCAATGCAGATGTGTCGTCATCTTGACTTGCCGATTGCATCACTTTCTACTTGCGTCCAGTCTCTCTTGTCATTTTGAAATTTATGCGCTGAACGAACTACGAGTTCAGAAATTCTTGCCGAACGTCCATGCCTATTTCTTCACCATCTTCTTAAAAAACGATCCGCTTTCTGTTGTAATGCGTATTAAGAATAAACCTGCGGGTAATGACGATGTGTTGATTTCTGATAAAGACTTTTGAGCTTCGTGCGTGCCAAGTAACTTTCCGTGTATATCCATCATCTCTACGCGAAAAAAGTTGGAATCTGCAGTCTCAATTCTTAATGTTTCATCTACCGGGTTCGGATAAATCATAAATTTATTACGGAGCGTTTCTTCTAATGATGTGATCGGAGGTGAGGGGGCTTTTAATGAATGATCGCGATCGACGAGACCAATCTTCTTCAATAGCCACGAATTAGGATCGATACTAAGACCAGTTACTGGCAACTCATCTGTCATATACATAGCGTGAAGTGTTGTGTCCTCGTCAGGGTAAAAACGAATGATCTGTGAGCTGCCTCCCTCGAAGTTCACACGTAAATCAACAGGGTTATGGAAGAACGGTGTAGCGTTGCTTGAGGCTGTTTGGGTTAAGTTAACATACAGGGTATCGGAATCGTGATTCCATCTGGCAGAATACGTAGGGTAGCCTTCGCCGTAGTACCATTCGTTAAAGAAGGCATCAAAATCAATTTGAGATGTTTCCTCCAGTACTCTTTTAAAATCGTCGCCGGTGGCAACACTATCTTTATAAGTTTCCTGGAATGTGCGAAGCATATTAAAGAATACCGGATCATTATCTACAATGTTGCGGATCATATGAACTAAAGCCCCTCCCTTGTTATAAGTTAGTCTGAAGTCAAATATGCGATTCTCGTTGGTTGCAGACTCAACAGGAACGTATACACTCCCGGTCGGCAAGCTTACGACGTTTGAATAGTTTTCGGACATCCAGAATTTTGCCACCGTCTCCGAACGTAAATGCTCTAATGCAAGGTACTCGGAGTATCGGGCAAAGCCCTCGTTGATCCATATATCCTGCCATGTGGCGCATGTTACGTTGTCTCCGAACCATTGATGCCCAAGTTCGTGCGCATCTAGGGTAAAGTTGAAAGTTCCCATTGTACTCATCGTCTGATGTTCCATCCCCCCGCCAAATGGTGCCATCGCGTGGCCATATTTTTCATCGGCAAATGGATACATGCCATACGCCTCTGAAAAGTATACGAGCATATCCGTCACTTCATCGAGGTCGTTCTTAAATGACGGCAGTACGTTAGGATGATCGTACAAAAAGTTTTGAACAAGAATTTCCTTATCATTCACCGTAGCTGTCACGTTGTATTCCTGGTAATCGGCAATAGCAAGAGAGATAAGATAGTATGCAATGGGATAGCGCGTTTTCCATTCAAACCGGTGTTTGTTATCTGGAAGCTCTGTGATATTGGTAAGCAAGCCGTTGGAACCCGCTTTCAGGTGATCCGGAACAGTAACGAATATGTATGCCGAATCGGCCTTGTCCGTCAGTACCTGTTTGCAGGCAAACCAGTCCTTCGCATTGAGCGGCTCAGACAATGTCCATGTTGCCTGTGCACCAAATGTTTGCGAAAATCCGTTTGAAATGCCCGAGAAAAATCCACCAGTTTCTGGGGTCCCACGGTAATAGATTTTGCTTGTAAAAAATTCCCCCTCAGTCAGTTCGGAAGGTGTTGTGATTCTAACCTGATCATCTTCATGTGTAAATTCTGATCTCACATTATTAATGAGAACCGAATCAACTATTAAATAACCGGAGAGATCAACTAGCACCGTGCTTAGGGTTGGCGTGACGACCCTCGCTTTCATTTCGACGTTCGCATTGATAGACACCGATAGATTGTCTGCTTGAATATCAACGAAATAAAATGTTACATCATAGTTGTCGTTTTCGTTAGATCGCGCGTTGTTAGCGTAGCCTGTATTTGACTCAAATGAAAAGCGTTTCGCATGCGAGCAGGTCGCTTGAGAATCTTGTGCATTTACTTTGTTGACGATACATATTAATAGGATCAGAAGAGTCAGGCTAACGCCCACGTTTGTTTTCATAAATTTTCGCTAAAGGGGGTAAAAATAGATAAATACGATCACTTTGTTCTTAATTTGTTTTGGCAACACAGATCAAATAGATGAGATTTGAATCGTGGGTTATTGCCATAGTACAACATGGCCAAACTGTTCATTTATCTTTACTTCAATACTGCGAGGGACTATATTTGGACTCCAACATTAATATTATGAACCAGATCAAATCTATTATCGCAACCACCACCATCGCTGCCTGTATGCTCGCGTGCCAATCACCAAAGACGACGGACGAAACATCAGCGCAGGACACTGTAGAAACCGTCCAGAAAGCTCCGTTAACGCTAAACCTGAAATGGGAAACCGACACTGTTCTCACAACCTGCGAATCTGTTTTATACGATCAGGAGCGTGATTTGCTTTATGTTTCAAACATCAACGGACAGCCTGATGGGAAGGACGGCAACGGATTTATTTCAAAAGTAAATCTTGATGGAAAGGTGATTGAACTTGAATGGGTGAAAGGCTTAAATGCACCCAAAGGCTTAGGGCAATACAAAGACAAACTATATGTCGCCGACATCGACCGGGTTTTGGAAGTGGATGTTAGCAATGGAAAGATTACAAAGTCATTCGCAGTTGACGATGCGAAGTTCCTGAACGATATCACGGTTGATTCAACCGGACGGATTTACATAAGCGATACCGGAGCTGGAAATATAATGTTGATCGAAAATGGCAAGCTTACAAAGTGGATGGAAAACATTGACGCCCCAAATGGTTTGCTGGCTGAGGGTAACAAGCTGCAAATGTTGACATGGAGTGGACAAACCGTTAACACGATTGATGTTCCTTCAAAGCAAGTAACTATGCGTATCGATAGTATCGAAAACCTTGACGGGATAGAAGCGATGGCTGATGCTGGTTACATCCTTTCGAGTTGGAACGGGCTGATCCATTACGTTGATGAAGATTGGAACAACACCATGGTGCTTGATCTTAGGGCTGATTCAGTAAACAGCGCCGACATCGAATACATTGAAGCACGGAAGCTGCTGCTGGTGCCAACATTTTTTAAGAATTCTGTTCGGGCCTACGAAGTTTCAAGGTAAGTCACAAAAAAAACCGCTTCGAAAATGAAGCGGTTTTTTTTAGTCCTCGGTGCCTTCCCCGGACTGGAGTTTTGCAATCGCTTTATCAATCCGATAAAGCCCGTCCTGTTCGGTTCCGATAAGATCAAATAATTCTATTGCGCGACGTGCTATTTGTTCCTCTTCAAATTGCTCATCGAGGTACCATTGTACAAAGCGGGCGCTTTGAAAATCTTTCACTTTATGACAATGTTCTGTGATACGGTTAAAGCTGTGCGTGATGGATATCTCCATCTCGAGCGCTTTTACCAACAGATCCCGCAGGCCCTCGAAAGACCGTTCGATTTTCGTCACATCAGGTGACACGGGTAGCCCTCCGGCATCGGCAATGTATTTAAAAAGCTTGAGCATGTGCTCGCGCTCTTCATCTGATTGCTTTTTGAAAAAGTCACCACAGCCGTTGAGGCCTTGCGCATAGCACCATGCCGCCATCGACAAATAAGACGCTGATGAGTGAGCCTCCATCCCAATTTGCTGATTCAGCAGGTCCATTACACTCTCCTGCAATGATGTTTTTAGACGTATTACTGATGTACTCATAATCGATTAACTAGACCGTTAAAGGTAAAATTGTTATACCTAAAATTAGTAAATGCAGCCGGTTAAGTGGTAACGCGAGCGCGAATCGTGCTAATTTGAATTCAGTCTAAAGATGTGCAAGACAAACGCCATGACGAAGCAGCATGTCTTCCAGCTTGAGCAAATACATCTGCTCGTGGTAAAGGGATCTCAAACGGGCAAAGTCCGTTAACGGCAGCTCGAGCGATTGACCATTACCCTTTAGCGGAACGCGAACGAAATCAAAAGCTGAGGACGGATTAAGGAGGTGCTCTTCGGTGTTATGTGCGGTCAGAAAGGAGACCGTAAGGATGAATTCACAAACGTTTTGTTGAAAACTCTTTGACCCGATACTAAGCGAGAATCGGCCTTTTTGGCGTTCCAGGCTTAATTTGATATCTTCCTTAACGAGTGTATTCAATTCTTCAGGTATGTTTGGATACGCAAATATAACTTATTTAGATTAATTTAAAATAAGGCAGTGAGTTTTAGTCTCCTTCTTTAAAAATTAATGCTAACAACGCATAAATTTGATTTCCGGCCTTGGATTGATCGGGAACTATCCCAACTACGTATCCTTAAAGTAAAGAACTGTCGCTGATGGCTTCACCTGTCTCGAGAATGCTGAGATTATTTTTTGTTTTATGTGCCTTGATTGCCCCCAGTGTGGCGGTGGCACAAACCCCGTATTTTCAAACATATACTTTTCTAAAGAAGCATGAGGCATATCAGGTAAATGCAATTCACCAGGATAATACCGGCTTTCTCTGGGTCGGAAGCGACAAAGGATTATTTCGTTTCGATGGCATTGACATTGTGCCTTTTACAGATGCAAATGGACTTGGGGGCAACAATATCACGGCGATTGCCAGCGATTCATTAAACCGGATATGGGTTGGTTATGACAACGGGTTGATCGACATTATCGACAATTTGAAGGTCTCGCACTTTCTTCCTGAAGAGGGAAATTCGAATAAGCCGATCTCCGCTATTCTTTTTGACAACAAAGGTGTGCTTTGGTTTTCGACACTAAACGATGGCATCTATTACTTCGTAAAGAACAGACTTTATCGCATCGATGAACAGGAGGGCCTGACAGATCTTTACGTTTACAAATTGCTTTATGACGAAAGGATTGATGCCACCCTCGCCGTCTCCGATGGAGGAATAGCAAGGATCGAACGGAAAGACACAAGTGTGAAGGTTCAGGTTTTTGATACTTCTACTGGTCTTCCGGATAACATCATCAAACAGGTTATTCCATTAAACGGATCGACCTACATGATCGCCACTGAGGATGGTGGGATATTTGAATTTGATTTGACTACATCTAGATCGACACGCGTTACGCAGCACTGGAGCTTTGGTTCAATTACAGATTTTTTGAGAGAACATGATCATTTATGGATCGCTACTGCGCACGGATTAGTTGTTTATAATCTGAAAGAACAGACTTCAATTCTTTACAATGACAAGGATTTTGAAGGGCTTCTTTCAACGCGCACACTTTTCAATGATACGGAAGGAAACATCTGGGTTGGCACACGCAGCTCGTTGATACGAACAACGGGTACAATTCTGCGCTTTGTAAATCCGGAGTTGTCGGACCGAAATATTCTGGCGGTGACGGCCGACCACTCGGGCAGGATATGGTTTTCCAACTCGAAAGGTCTTTTTAACTATAGTCAGGGCGTGATCATCAGTTTCAATTTGAAAACAAAACTGAAAGTCACGACTCCGGTGATTAGTCTTTTTACCGACGTGCATGGTTTTGTCTGGGCCGGGCTTTACGGAGAAGGTGCGGTGCGAATAGACCCAACAAATGGCGAAGTATTACATTTCACTGATAAGCTCCGAAATGGAAACGTGTTAAATATCACCGGCGATAAGAATGCGGTCTGGTTTGCGACCCTTGGAGGTGCAACAAAGCTCAATCTGGAAACATTCGAGCCGCAGCACTTCAATAGCACGAATGGTTTGAGTACCGACTTCATCTATCAGGTTTATCTAGATAAACAAGGACGCGTTTGGTTTGCGACGGATGGTAAAGGCGTCGATATGCTTGACGGATCAACCATTCGAAATTTTGAACAGGGGTTGCCATCAAAAGTTGTTTATAGCATTTGTGAAGATCAGGAGGGTAAAATTTGGGCGAATGTTCAAGGTCATGGTATGTATGGCTTCGATGGCGCCGCGTCTTTTACACGTCCGTCATCGGTGTTATCCGCGCATCAGGACATCAATGCTGTTACGACCGATGCATCGGGCAATATGTTACTGCTTCATGACGCAGGGCTGTCCATCATCAACATGCAAAGCAATCTGATTCGTTTGATCGGAGAGGAATCGGGCATGCGCGATAAGGTTGGTAATTTGAATGCATTTGCAGGACATGTGAATGGCGACCTTTATTTCGCCACCAGTGACGGCATAGTGATGTACACAAATGGGCGAACGTTATTGGATCATAAACCGAAGGCAACGTTGATCTCAGTGAAATTATTCGACAAGATCGTCGAACCTGAAACGCTGACCAACCTTTCGTATGATGAAAACAATCTGACAATTAACTTCAGTGGCCTTTGGTTCACGCAACCCAATGATCTTTATTACCAGTATCAGTTAGATGATTTTAACGAAGGATGGGTATCAACACGCGATAATTTTGTAACGTATTCCAAGTTGCCGCCCGGAGATTACACTTTTAAGGTTCAGGTGTCGGAAACTTCGAACTTCAAAAACGCGAGCGAAGCGCAAGTAAAAGTTTCAATTCGTTATCCTTTTTGGAAGACAGTACCGTTTTACTTTTTCGTCATGCTGGTTGCGGTCGTTTCGTCTTATCTCATCATTCGCTATCGTGAACGGCGATTGTTGCGTGACAAGCTCATTCTTGAAGCGCGTGTAAAACAGCGAACTACTGAAATACAGCGACAACACGATGAGATCCGCGCTCAAAATGATATCATCGTTTCTCAGGCCGAAGAGATCAAAGGCATTAACGAAAATCTTGAAATGCTTGTCCATGACAGAACAGCCGAGCTCGAGAGAAAAAATAAGGCTCTTGAGGAGTACGCCTTCATCAATGCGCATAAGCTGCGCAGCCCGGTTGCAAGTATTCTCGGACTTGTGCATCTTATCGGAAAAACAAGTCTGGACGACGAAGGAAAGGAGATCAGTCGTAGATTGAGTCAATCCGCCGACGAGCTTGATGATATTGTTCGTTCAATTACAAAGGCCATCGAGCGCGGTGATAAAGTAGAGACTCGAAAATGATCACTCGAGCGTGATTCGGATCCGGATAGTTTTCAGTGGCTTGTCCTGGCTATAAACCTTTACCGAAGCGATTTTATCGATTACGTCGAGCCCTTCCGTTACCTCTCCAAAAACCGTGTATTGTTGGTCGAGTGACATATAACCTCCTTGTGACATGTAAATTTGTCTTTGCTCGGGCGTTAACTTTAGCTTATTGTTTTCCTCCTCATTTGCTACCTGGTAGTCGGCGTACGGGCTACCCTGCACAACAAAGAATTCTGTGGCAGAAGATTCCAGGTTTGGATTATTTTCATCTGAACGGGCCATCGACAGCGCGCCTTTCTTGTGAATATACTTTGGATTGAATTCGGCTGGAATTGTATAAGCTAGTTCTTTTGGAAAAATTCCACCCTGAATCATGAACTGATAAAAGATGCGATAGAATTCAGCGTTTTCGTAAGTGCCTTCCTTTATATGCTTAATGAAATTCGCTGTATGCAAAGGTGTGTCATCATAGAGCGTTATTTTCATCACGCCATAATCCGTCTCAATCGTAACATTTCGTTCCGGATTTTTGCTAAAATATGTTGTCAGAACGTCTTTAACGTTTTCATTGGTAACGGGTATAACTTCAGGTTTCTTTGAACACGAGGTGAAGAAAATAAGCACAACCACTAACTTCAGGTTTTTCATAGAATTCGCACGAACTTGGCCGTTAAATTACAAGATGTGTTGCCAACAAAAAAGGCTGTCATTCGACAGCCTTTGTAGTGCTTTCCCAAATTGTCACAAACCTGGCCCGTGCCTTCTTTCGCTTTCGCGTCGTAACCTATCCATTTTTTGCTCCTCGGTTTCATTTGCTTCATCGTCTGGTTTCAGGATTTCTTCCATTGACGTTTTTTCTTTCAGATGTTCCTGTACTCTGTCTGGTGTAATATCAGTTTTGTTCAATGGATTCTGAGGACTAACGGCGTCCGGTATGTTT
>DASPJN010000220.1:0-6559 GCA_035628595.1 Chryseosolibacter sp. | reverse complement strand
TTCACTTTGCGCACCTGCTCCGCCTGGTACTCGATCTTCATATTTTTATGTATAAAACCCAATCCGCCTTCCAGGGCCATGCTGATAGCGACATTGGCTTCCGTAACCGTGTCCATGGCAGCTGAAACAATAGGAATGTTAAGGGGGATATTCTTCGTCAGAAAGCTTTTAGTGCTTGTTTCGCGTGGAAGCACCGCAGAGTAGGCTGGGACGAGAAGCACGTCATCATAGGTGAGGGCTTCGAAAAGAAATTTGGATGTATCGAGTGGCATGGCAAATAATTACGATTGATTATTTGCCGGGCAAAGGTAACCTAAATCCGACATATATCAATTCAATGACAATAAATGTTACGACAATTAGCGATTGCAGGTGAATTGTATGGGTGATTAGGCGAACTGAATTACTTTTGATTGAAAAAAGTGACATGATCAGACTTCTCCTTTTCGCGATCATCATAATTGGTTTTGCTCCGGCTTTCAGTCAGACCCAGTCAGGAAAAGCATCTTTTTATGCCGATAAATTTGAAGGCGCGCCTACTGCCAGCGGCCAGAAATACCGTGGCAAGAAGCTTACAGCAGCTCATAAAACCCTCCCGTTTGGAACAAGGGTTAAAGTGACAAACACTGCCAACAATAAATCTGTCGAGGTTGTCATTAACGATCGGGGCCCCTGGGTCGACAACCGCGTTATTGACCTCTCAAGAGCCGCTGCTGAAAAGCTTGATTTCATTAACCAGGGGCTGGTAGAAGTAGAAATTGAAGTGCTCGATGCCGGCGATGGCAAAACGAGCGATCCCGAAAAAACCATCGACCATGTTACTGTCGATGAAAAAGAATTCTATGATTTCGAAATAGCGCGATTGAATCCAAACGGTTTTGGGATACAGATCGGTACCTACCAGGAACTGGTGAATCTCATGAGGCTCGCGGATAATCTCAAAAACTCTTACAAGAAACGCGTGACCGTTCAGGTAAAGGTTCTTAACGGCATTAAATACTACGCGTTGATCGTCGGACAATTTCCGTCGCGATCGAAAGCGGAAAATTTTCGTGAGCAGATTCGAAAAAAATTTCCAGATGCCTTCGTTGTTGAGTTCAACCGCCTTTAGTTCCGCGGCAAAATGATCGAAGGATGACAGAGTTAGTCGGATACGTTGCGTCGGTTTTTGTCGGGGTGATTCTCGGCATATTAGGCGGCGGTGGTTCTATTCTTTCGATTCCAATTCTTGTTTATCTTTTTCGGGTTGATCCTGTTACAGCCTCCGCGTATTCATTGTTCATTGTCGGCACAACGAGTTTTATCGGCGCAATTCCCAAGTATCGAGATCACCTCGTGAATATTAATACAGGATTAGTGTTTGGCTTACCATCCATTATCAGCATTTTCTCAACCCGGAGATGGATCATCCCGGCAATCCCTGACGTGATCTTTGTCACGGAACATTTTATCCTCACTAAACGGATCCTTATTCTCGGAATCTTTGCATTGCTGATGATCGTTGCCTCATTTTCAATGATCCGAAACAATAGAAATATTGAAAACAATGATCATCGCCTAAGAGTTTTTCTACTTGTTGCCGAAGGAATAATGATTGGTTTTCTGACAGGATTGGTCGGTGCCGGAGGCGGATTTCTTATTATTCCGGCACTCGTATTATTGACGGGATTACCATTCAAAACTGCGGTCGGAACCTCGCTGTTCATTATTGCAATCAATGCACTTGTTGGCTTCTCCGGCGACCTGCTCAACTATACGATGGACTGGAAGTTTCTGATTCTTCTCACTTCACTTGCCGTGATTGGAATTTTTATTGGGAACAAATTACAAAAACGAATATCTGCGCCCAGGCTTCGCGTTGCTTTTGGTTGGTTTATCCTTGTCATGGGCATATATATTCTCACGAAAGAGACGATCTTTAATGAAATGAACTTGTGAAGCCTTTGAAACGCGTCGTTGTAATTGGTCCGGAATGCACCGGAAAATCTGCATTGTCAGCCTTCCTTGCCGATCATTTTAAAACAACGTGGGTACCGGAATATGCACGCGCATATCTTGATACATTAGGAAGACCCTATACACAGGAAGACCTCCTTACAATTGCTCAGGGGCAGATATCCGTCGAGGACCAAACAGCTGAAAAAGCTGAATCAGTATTAGTCTGCGACACCAACTTGTACGTCATCAAGATCTGGAGCGTATTTAAGTATGGAAATGTCGCAAAAGAAATTCTCGACGGAATAGCTAACAGGTCTTACGACTTGTATCTGCTCACCTACATCGACATTCCGTGGGTGGCAGACTCGCAACGCGAACATCCCGACGAACGGCAACAACTGTATGATCTTTATCTGAATGAAATGAAAAATCAACGGGTTCCATTTGTGGAGATAAAAGGCGACCGTGATACTCGCCGTACGACCGCAATTGAGGCGATCAAAAGAATTTTATGACTATGCCATCGGGACCATATGCAGCTTTACGCATTCGCGACTTCAAATATTTCATTTCCGCTCGTTTCAGCATTACACTTGCCATTCAGATACAATCTGTCGTTGTCGCTTTCCAGGTCTACGAGTTGACGAAAGACCCTTTATCTCTCGGGCTAATTGGCCTGGCAGAGGCGATTCCGTCCATAGGCGTGTCGCTCTACGCAGGCCATATTGCTGATATCGTACGCAGAAAGAAAATTATTCTCACTTGTATCGCAACGTTATGGATATGCTCGATGGCGTTGTTATTTTTCACGTTCAACCGTGGAGATGCCTTCATCAATAGTTATGGAGTTGCACCGATCTACGCGGTAATTTTTCTGAGCGGAATTGCCCGTGGCTTTTTGTCGCCAGCGCTATTTGCGTTCATGCCCCAGCTGGTTCCGAGAGACCTATACGCAAACGCTGTAACCTGGAACAGCACGTTGTGGGAAACCGCTACAATCGCCGGACTGGCTGTGGGCGGCCTGCTTTATGGCTTTCTTGGCGTTACAACTGCTTACTCGGTCGATGCGGTGCTCACATTTGGTGGACTGCTACTGATGCTGGCTGTCGCCAACAGGGAACTGCCGCCAGTTACCGGCGAAGAGGGTGTAGCCGAGAAAATTAAAGCCGGGCTTCGTTTCGTATATGATAATAAACTTATCCTCAGCGCAATTTCCCTGGATCTTTTTGCCGTTTTGTTCGGCGGAGCAGTAGCGTTGCTACCGATTTTCGCCGAAGAAATTCTGAACACCGGCCCGATTGGATTAGGTATCCTGCGAGCAGCACCATCGGTAGGCGCTTTGTTCATGGCATTCTATATCACACATCATCCCATTCGTAAAAATGCCGGGAGGACGCTCTTTTTGTGCGTTGCCGGATTCGGCATTTGTATGATTCTGTTTGCGCTCTCAAACAACTTCTGGATATCATTATTCTTGTTATCAGTCAGTGGAGCCTTCGATTGCGTAAGCGTCGTTATCAGGAGTACATTATTGCAAACGCTAACGCCGGAAAATATGAAAGGCCGGGTGTCAGCGGTGAATCACATCTTCATTGGTTCCTCAAATGAAATCGGGATGTTCGAATCGGGTGTGGCCGCTCGACTGATCGGTACGCGGGCATCTGTAATTTTTGGTGGCTGTATGACATTGCTTGTTGTTGGTATTACATCAGCGGCCTCACGCTCCCTTAGAACTTTACAAAAACTTCACTAATGGAATTCTCAATTAACACTCCAGCACTTCTAGTCCCCGCTATTACACTTATGATGCTTGCCTATACGAATAGATTTTTAGCTATTGCTACGCTCATCCGAAATCTGCACGCTAAATACAAGCAGATCCCTGCAGAAAAAGATGTTATTATCGCGCAGATCAAAAACCTCAGACGCCGATTAAGCCTTACCAAACAAATGCAAGCATACGGCGTGATCAGCTTCTTTTGTTGCGTGCTGAATGTTGTTTGTCTTTCTCCAGCGAGAAGTGTGGGCCTACTCCATTTTCGGATTAAGCCTCGCATCGTTGCTCATCTCCCTTGCTATCTCGCTAAATGAGATATTTATCAGCACGCGTGCTTTAGAAATTGAGTTAAAGGATATGCTGGACGAACACTAAGCATCAAAAAGAAAATTATCTGTCAAGCACAAGAGACTTTAAGCACTGAATCCACACCGGATGATCATTTAGACTTTCGACGAGCTGAACCTTGTCGCCACCGTGCTCATGAAACAGCTCCTGGTACTCTTCACCGATCTCTACAATCGTTTCCAGACAGTCAGCAGTAAAAGCAGGAGAAAAGACAAGTATCCTCTTCATGCCTTTCTTCGCACAGTCGATTACAACCTGATCAGAATATGGTTTTACCCATCCTTCATCAAGCCGCGATTGAAAGCAGACCGTATAACTGGTTTCGGGAATACTTAATTTTTCCGCAAGCAGCCGTGTAGTCGCGTAACAAGTTGCCTTATAACAGAATTTGTTTTCTGAAGTGATTTGGTGGTCACAATCCTTATCGCGACAGACACCCTGGTCGTACACCTTATCAAGCTGACGCTCAGGCAGGCCGTGGTAGGAGAACAGCACATGATCGTAGTCGCTGATATTATATTTTTTCGCACGTTCAACGAACCCTTCGATATATAAAGGATGATCGTAATACTGCGACACAATTCTCAGTTCAGGTATTACCCACCATTTGCGAATGACGCGCATTACTTCTTCAATTGCTGATCCTGTTGAGGCAGATGCATATTGCGGAAACATTGTAACCACAGTGATCTTGTCGTAATTCCGCTTACGCATTACTTCAAGAACATTAGGAATCGAAGGATTCTTGTATCGCATGGCCAGATGCACCTCGTAACTACCATCGAGTTCAGCTTGCAACAGGTTTTTAACTTTTTCGCCATAGTACAGCAACGGTGAGCCATTATCAGTCCACAGCTTCTGATACACCTTTGCCGACTTCGGTGCACGGAAGGGCACGATGATCAGGTTAACAAGGATCTTTCGAAGCAGCCATGGAATATCGATAACACGTGGATCATTAAGAAATTGAGAAAGGTATGATCTGACATTTCCGACAGAAGGACTATCGGGGGTTCCCAGATTAATCAGCAGGACACCTGTCTTAGCTTTGTTCATTGCCTCGTTTTATTCCCGCGAAGGTAAAGCATAAACAAACATAATCGAAAGATGTTTATCGATCAGTGAAGAATCGGCGCGCGCTTAAACGGCTTAGCTTCGTCAAAGAGTTTACGGTAGGTCGCATGTCGTTTGGTCTGAACCGCTCCCACCTGCTGTACGACGTTGATCATTCTTGGATTGAAATCGCCGATCCAGTTCATTTCATATTCGTCGTATCGATTATACTCGTCCTGTAAGACCTTACGCGCGGCCAGCACCATTGCACCATCCAAACCCTTGCCCTGATGTTGCGGCACCACGCCAAAAAGGACACCAAACGCCTTGCGATTCGTTTTCATTAGTGTATGCCACACAAACTTGATTTTGCCAACAAGATCAAGTTTGCCGTTTACGTGTTTAAAGATCTGATTGATCTCCGGAAGCGATAAGAAAAAAGACGCTGGTTCGCCCTTGTAAAAACCAAAGTAAAGCAATTTAACATCCATGATCGGCTTCATTTGTTTGACGATCAATTTTGTTTGTGCTAACGACAACTCGGGGTTTTCGGAACGATTTGCCCATGCCTCGTTATACACTTTTAGCATGTATTCCGGCAGTTTGTTTATCTCGTTCTTACGAAGATGCCTGAATTCATAATCCGGGTCCTTACTGGCGATGGCAGCTTTTTCGGCAAGCCGCGGATGCAACGGCTCTTTTACTTTCCGACCGAAAGTAAGCTGGTAGAAATAAACCTGGAAGCCATACGCCTCAAAGAAATCTTTGTAATAAGCGAAGTTATAATTGCACTGATAATTGGGTTCACGATCAAATCCGTCCACAAGTAACCCCCACCACCGGTCCCGGCTACCAAAATTGATCGGGCCGTCCATCGCTTCCATGCCTTTCGACTGAAGCCATTCTTTACAGGTGTCGAACAGTTTGAAAGCGGCTGGCTGATCATTAATGCATTCAAAAAATCCTATTCCGCCAGTAGGCTGATCGTTACCTTTCTTAACTGTTTTCTGATTGACAAAAGCTGCTACGCGTCCAATGGTTTCATTTGCTTCGTTTAGGAGTATCCATCGGATGCAATCTCCATGATTAAACGCCTTGTTCTTCACAGGATCAAAGACATTTTCAACATCCTTGTCGAGTGGACGAATCCAACTTTTTTCATTTCGGTAAAGCTTTACAGGAAGTTGCAGGAATTCGCGCTTATGAAGCGACGTGGTTACTTCAATAATTCTCATCTATGTTCGAATGCAAACGGGGTTTTTTTGTTAATGGCGCTGTTTACGCGGTTCGGTAGCAGAAGATTGAAGCGCGTTCCTTCACCAACTCTGCTTGACACGGTGATTTGACCGCCGAGCTTATCGACAGCATTTTTAACGATATACAATCCAATACCTGAACCATCAGACTGTTCGGTAGCACGATAAAACATTTCAAAAATCTTGG
>DASPJN010000219.1:0-13833 GCA_035628595.1 Chryseosolibacter sp. | reverse complement strand
ACGAAAGCCCGGAAAAGTAACTGCCGGCTGGAATCTTGCCCTGGTTCTGATTTTTCGTTGTAAACTACCGATGTAGGTTTCGTGGCCTATTTTGAAAGCATTCCCTTCCTGTTGAGACGAACTTTGAATCATCAAACGCTCCAGGAAGATGGCACGAATCCAAAGACTCAACTACAAGGATACTAATCGATCAAAATCGAATTCCCCGCTACGTCAGTTCCTGATCCTGATGTTAACCGTCATTGTCGGTGTGCTTGTTTCGGTTTCTGTAAACGCTCAAAGCACATCTGAGACGAAAGAAAAAAGCGAGAAGAAGAAAACGAAGCTTCCCTACAAAAAGAAGAACCGCGCCCGCGCGAATTTTTACGCTTCAAGCGAAACGAATAATCAAAGTACGATCATCGCCGAAAGCGATATCTCTGCCATCACTTCCCTGCAATTATCATTCGTCCGTGAAATGGTTGCCGTCAATGTTCAGGGAAATGATACCAGTGACTTTGAAATCGCGACATTGGTTTTTAAAGTCACGGAGAAGCGTCTGGCTGCGGTCGACATCAATCCGTTGCTCATTGCAGTTGAGTTTGCCCGCCAAGGAAGAAATATTGTAATAAAAAACAACCAGGGCAAGTCTGACTCGTTCGATCTCACCCGCGAACAACTGGAGGAGATCCGTACGTTAATGTGCCGCATGGGCGTGCCAGCGGAACGTGTTTCTGTAAAAGAGGAATTTGTAAGTCGTTCGATGGCAGCAAGCGGTGTATCCAGAATAGATTTTCATGTGATTTAAGATAAAAGTTGAAGGTTGATTAGTTTAGAAGCCTCCCCTTGGGAGGCTTTCTTTTTTCCAAAAGTTCTGATGTCGTCTATGGTTAAAGAATCATTAGATTTACAAAATGAACTTTAGTGAAGAAATCTTCCTCAACAAGATAGCCCAGACGTCGCCATTTCCATTTCAGATCCCAATTGAAAAAGCCGAAGGAATTTACCTGTATGACCCGGATGGAAAGCGATATACTGATTTGATCTCGGGTATTGCCGTAAGCGTGATCGGCCACCGGCATCCACGTGTCGTTGAAGCCATCAAAGCACAGGTCGATAAACATCTTCACGTGATGGTGTTTGGGGAGTACATTCAGTCATCGCCAAACCTACTTGCCCATAAACTGACGACGCTGCTTCCTCCAAATCTGAATTGCGTGTACTTTGTCAACTCAGGAACCGAATCAAACGAAGGTGCGCTTAAACTCGCGAAGCGGTTTACGAATCGTACGGAAATGATCTCTTTTCGCAAATCGTATCATGGAAGCACGCACGGTTCACTGAGCGTTTCAGGCAATGAGATGAAGAAGCAAGCATTTCGTCCACTACTTCCAGATGTCAGGTTCATCAACTTTGGACAGCCAGGCGATCTAAAAAGCATTACGGAAAAAACTGCCTGCGTGATCATGGAAACGATTCAGGGCGATGCCGGCGTAAGGATTCCGTCAAAAGCATACATGAAGGAACTACGCGCGCGATGCACTGACACCGGCACGATTCTTATCCTTGATGAGATCCAGTGTGGTATGGGTAGAACCGGAAAACTTTTTGCTTTTGAACATTTTGATATTGTACCGGATATCCTAACCGTTGCAAAGGCATTTGGAGGCGGTCTGCCCATCGGCGCATTCATCGCCGACAAGAAGATGATGCAGGTATTTACTCATGATCCGATGCTCGGACACATTACTACATTTGGCGGAAATCCGGTATGTTGTGCATCGGCGCTTGCAACACTTGAAACCATTATTGACGAAAGGCTGCTGGATGAAGTCGAGGAAAAAGGAAAACTATTCGAAAAATATCTGCAACACCCGGCCATAAAAGAGATCCGGCGCATCGGACTTATGTTTGCAATTGATTTTGATTCCGCTGAAAAAGTTAATGCGATTGTAAACTATGCCAAAGAACATGGCGTGATCTGTTACTGGTTCCTTTCTCACCCGTATAGTTTCCGGATAGCACCTCCCCTGACCATAACTGAATCTGAAATAAAAGCTTCGTGCGAAATAATATTAGCTGCGATTAATAATACCTGATGTATGCCCACAAAGTTCGACCGTCTCGATTACGTTTATAAAGTACTGGTAGTTTCAGCATTGCTGATCACTGCCATCATCCTTTGCCGCGATATTGTTATTCCACTGGCTTTCGCCGGATTGATTTCACTCGTTCTGCTCCCCATCGTTAAACGTATTGAGCGCAGAACAGGGACAACCTGGGCTGTCGTCATTGTGCTCGTCGGTGGAATTATCGTTTTCGGTTTTCTCGGATGGCTGCTTGTGAATCAGATCGTCGGGCTTGCAAACGATTTACCAAGTCTTCAATCGAAGATGGAACGGTTTGTTGAGGAAGCCAGTGTTACCGTGAATGATCGATTCGGTGTTAGTAGTCCGGAGCAGAAAACCATGATCAAGGATGCACTGAAAACCGTCAGCACTTATGTCGGCGCATTTTTGCTATCGACAACAAATACGCTATCAACTATCATACAGGTTCCGATCTATATTTTTCTATTACTGATCTACCGCGAAAAATTCAAGCTCTTTTTTCTCAGTCTCATTCCAGACGACAACGATGAGCTCAACTGGAAAAAAGAGATCGAAGTTGTGGTGCAGGGATATATTTCAGGGCTGATGCTTGTCACACTGATCATTGCAGCATTGAACACGACAGGCTTGTTAATTCTTGGGATTGATCACGCAATATTTTTTGGAATCCTGTCCGGCATCCTGACCATCATTCCTTATGTCGGGATCTTTATCGGCGCACTCTTTCCGGTACTGATGGCGCTGATCACAAAAGACAGCTCGCTTTATGCACTTGGCGTCATCATCGTTTTCACCGTCGTGCAGTTCCTGGAAGGAAATTTTATCACACCTCGGATCACAGGATCAAAAGTTAGCATCAATGCGCTTGCGGCAATTGTCGCATTACTGATCGGTGGGAAGATTCTTGGAATAGCAGGGATGATCCTCGCCGTTCCTGCTATCGGCGTCATGAAGATCATTCTTTCATACTCAACCCATCTGAAACCGTTTGTGATCCTTCTTGGTGATGATAATCCGAAAGAGAAAAAACAGGACCCAACCGAGCACACACCTCACGTCGAGGAATTGAAAGACGATTTGAAAGACAAGGATCCAAGCGCGGATGTATCAAAAGTGTAAGGCATAGAAACCTGACACTACAGCTTTTCGATAACGATATTATGATTCGTGTAGATGCAGATGTCCGCAGCAATGGTCAGGCTTTCACGTACAATCTCTTCTGCTGTAAGATGCGGCGCATGTTTCATCAACGCATACGCTGCTGATTGCGCGTACATTGAACCCGAACCGATCGCAGCGATCTGGTGGTCGGGTTCCAAAACATCACCTGTTCCGGATAAAACCAGCAACTCATCTTTGTTAACCGTAATGAGCATCGCTTCAAGTCTGCGCAAGTAACGGTCCGTTCGCCAGTCTTTGGCAAGCTCGATTGCCGCGCGTTTCATATTTCCGCCATAGCTATTCAGCTTTTCTTCAAAGCGCTCAATAAGTGTAAACGCATCCGCGGTCGATCCGGCAAAACCGGCAAGGATCCGTCCGTCCATCAGCTTGCGTATTTTACGAACGTTGCTCTTCGCGACGTAATTTCCCATCGTCGCCTGTCCGTCGCCGCCAATGGCAACCTGCCCGTTGTGATGAACGGCGATGATGGTCGTTGCGTGTATCTTTTCCATAGTATGATGTCTTAAAAAAATAAAGCCGGAGCGTGTCCGGCGTTTTTAAATCAAATCAATATTCTAACCGGATCTTCGAGAAGACCTTTAAGGGTCTTAAGGAATGCCGATCCCACCGCACCATCCACCGCACGGTGATCGCACGACATCGTTACCTTCATCACGTTGCCGGGAACAAGCTGACCATTCTTAACGATGGCTGTTTCCTTGATACCACCAACGGCTAGTATACACGCGTCAGGCGGATTAATGATTGCAGTGAACTCTTCAATGCCGAACATTCCAAGGTTGGAGATCGTAAATGTGCTTCCCTCCCAGTCTGCCGGCTGCAGTTTTTTGTCGTGTGCTTTTTGCGCAAGGTCTTTCACCTCAACAGCAATGTGTGAAAGTGATTTATTATCCGCGAACCTGACAACAGGAACAAGCAGACCATCCTTCACAGCTACCGCTACACCAATATGTATGTGGTGATTCTTACGGATCTTGTCACCAAGCCAGGAAACATTCAAATCGGGATGTTGTCGCAACGCAGCAGCTACTGCCTTAACCACCATGTCGTTAAAAGAGATTTTAACCGGACTGATTTCATTGATACTCTTTCGTGCTTCAATGGCTTTGTCCATATTGATCTCCATGGTCAGGTAGAAATGCGGCGCACCGAACTTGCTTTCAGACAAGCGCTTTGCGATCGTCTTCCGCATCTGCGACACATTTACGTCTTCGAAGCTTTCCTGTCCGACAACTTTCGGAAGCTGTACCGGCGCGCCGGTTTTTTCAGCCTTCGCTCCCGAGCCCGCGGATGCTGGTGCACCTTTAAAGTCTTCGACGTCTTTCTTCGTTATTCTGCCAAAGTCGCCCGAGCCTTGAATTTTACTGATATCAAGTCCCTTATCTCTTGCAAGCTTCTTTGCGAGCGGTGACGCTTTTATTCTTCCGTTTGTTGAGTGTGATTCCGTATCAGGCTGCGATTTTTCATTTGCCGGCTGCGGACGTTCAGCTGTTGCTCCCTCCGACTTCGCGGGTGTTGAATCACCGCCTGAGCCCTTTGACTCCTGGGCCTTCAGCAATGTTTTCCAGTCGGCATTCTTCTCACCAATGATGGCAAGCACACCGTTAACCGGAACACTTTTGCCAGCTTCAGCGCCGATGTACAACAACGTTCCTGTATTATAGGACTCGTATTCCATCGTTGCCTTGTCTGTTTCAATCTCGGCAAGCAACTCGCCATTCTTAACCTGGTCACCGATTTTCTTATGCCATGCGGCGATCACGCCCTCCGTCATGGTATCGCTCATCTTCGGCATCTGGACAATTTCGGCTTTGATGCCTGATGTATCAATGGCTGTAGCTGTGGCTGCTTCCTTCTTTGGTTCAGGTGATGACGTGCTGTTGGCTTTCGCTTCTGCCGGCTTTTGCACTCCTGAGTTACCTGCTCCCTCCAACAATGCTTTGAAGTCTTCGCCTTTATTACCGACGATTGCCAGAATGTCGTCGATCTTTACCGCCTGACCTTCATGCGCACCGAGGTAGAGAACTGTTCCATTGTTAAACGACTCGTAATCCATCGTGGCTTTGTCTGTTTCGATCTCAGCCATCAATTCACCCGACTTTACTGTATCTCCAACCTTCTTGTGCCACTTTGCGATCACCCCTTCGGTCATGGTATCGCTCATTTTGGGCATTCGTACGATTTCTGCCATTGTTATTGGAATAGTTTTAATGCGAAAAACAGCGGGTGCAAACCATTTCGGAGACATCCCCTGCGTTTTTCAAGCCTTCAAAAATAGGGCTTAAAAGAGTATTTTCAAGTAATTTTTTAGGTATCGCCGCTCAGAAGTTAATCACACCAATGATCAGCTCCACACGTCTCACCTCCGGCATTAGTCCCTGGCTAAACCTGACTCCAAACTCAAATTGAGGCGGCGTCCGGAAGAGGTTTACATCTACCCTTCCTTCAATTCCTGCAGATGCATACTCGCGCTCAACATCTTGAAATCCAGGAATACGTGTCGAGCCAATCGCGTAATCATAAAACAAAGTTGCTTTTAACCGCTGAATGTTCAGGATCGGCCCAATCGCGATATCCGGATACCAGATCGGCAGTGAATAATTTGCCGACGCCGAATAAAAATTCATCAGGCGAATGACGCCAATACCGCGCGGAACCGGAACCTGGTTCGGAAAAATGTAGTTATCGGCATACGCTGATAAATGGGTGTGCTGGTAAGCGCCGTACCCCCACACTGAGTGGTGAAGACCAATTCCTGGAAAATATAGTGATCCAATCACTGATATGTTTCTTCCGTCGAACTTGTTCTTCGAGTTGTCGACAAAATTGAGCGTCTGGTAATATTGAACTGAAATCCGTTGACCCCATCTGCTGTAAATGTCGCGGGGCGCGCGTCTCATAAAACGTCCTGCGCTGAATGTAAAATGATTGTACAACAGGTTTCCGTTATCGACGTAATCGCGATAAAAATTATCATCGACTATCCTTCCTCCGCCGTCGACACTGTTTGTAAAGGCCGATACATGTGTGAGCCCGACCATATTGCCAATCGCCAGGCTGGTAGAGTAACGAGATGAGGTTAAATTAAATGGCAGCCGCCAGCCTGCCTCCACATTTAATTCATCCCATGAAAAAGTTACATTCTGTTCGTCGGAATAAGACTCCGTTGCACGGCGATCCCGCTGTTCAATGGATGCATCGATGATGGGATAAAACCCCTGGTAGCTGACAGCCGCGCGAAATCCGGGAGAAGACTCCGCAATATTATACTGATACCCAACTTCCACCCGCGTTGTGCTTAATAAATCCTGCGAACTTACCCCGATGTTCAACGCCGAAAGATCGTTCTCGATGAATACACCCCAATTGTAAGGATTGGCGATACCACGAAGTTTTGAAAACCGCGAGATCGGATATTCCCTGGAAGGAACATCTGCCAACGCGTTCCCTCCCTCCTGTTCGATCAGGTGCGCATAGCTTGCGACGTTATTATTAAGACTCTCCACTGGTATCCAGGAAGAAGTATCGAACGGAATCGAAACCAGGTTTAATCCATCCTTTCCCTGATCACTGTAGAAGATCTTCTTGCCATCGCGGCTTACGTCGGCATTATATGCTCCGTATTTACTTGACGTTACCTGATATATTTTTTTGTCATCCAGCCTGAGCGCATAAATATTATCGACACCAGTAGCCGGGGCGTTGAACAGAATATACTTATCAGTCATTACCGGTGCCCCGATATTCACGTGTCCGACAAACAACACTTCGGTTTCAACCCCTGTTGACACATCGAGGACAATCAGTGATCGGCCGCGATCGGTTGTTTTCATGACCACTACATCCCGATCATTCCCAGCCCACGAAGGCATGGAATAAAATACACCAACTGAGTCCCGGAACTCACGCACAATTTTGCTTTCCGGAAATGAGAATACTTTTAGGCGTGTCCGGTAATCCGTGTCGGTTTCCACAGCAATGATGTATTTGCTATTGTGTGAGATAGACGCGGCTCCGAATCGCGAATGTTTCCCTCCGACTACTGCGCGGTCGCCTGTCACGAAGTTGTAAGTTTTTATCAAGGAATAGTTACGTGCGGGCCAGCGTGGATCATACCCATATTCCGTCCATACAACAACTGAATCGGAAGCTGAGACCATACCGGCATCATTGCGGAAGCCGGGAATAAAACTTTTTACTTCCTCTCCATTTTGAACAATTACGAATTGACTCATATACGACAGTCCAGACTTTACCACCAACACATTATCGTCAGGGAGTGCCTGTGCATATTGATAATTTGTATATCCCTTCTTTCGTTTCGGTGTCAGATCATCGAACGGTGTAAGACTGATCTGACTGAGACGTTGCGCTTCATCTTTTTGAAAATCAGCGGCCATGTCGCGGTACAAACCTGTTACATAGCGGTCGGTGTAATGATGGATTGCATTTGAAAATGCGAAAGGAATAAACGGAACGCTCCATGTGCGCGAAGAGATCTTATCCCAGATCTGCGGATCATTCGTCTTCTTTCTAAGAAAGCTCACCATGTGATATCCGAGTACATAGTGATCGGGAATCTGATGTTTGTACGACTGGAGATACTGCTTGTGATAATTGAACACTCGTCCTTCCATCAAGTTCGTGCGCATCAGCATGCTGAAGTAAGGAATTTTCCCTCTGCCCGAAGGAGTGAGTGCAGTTTCAGTGACAACGGCGTCACCTTCCCAGAACCATCCCGGAACTGAAGCTTGTGCCATACCAACCGCGGTGGTCGGTCCAAGTACATAATAGATCAGCTTGTTGAAGCCACGAAGCGATTGCTGGAATTGCACTGCATGCCTATACTCGTGCACTGCAAGCAGATCAAGCCAGTCATTGGTTCCGAGGAAATTATTATTCTGCGGAGGCATTGCAAAAAACTCTGAGCGCCGGGGCAGATAAGAGACAAATCCATTGGATGTCGATGATTGACTTTGAAGAATAACAGACAAACGTTTCGGTTTTGCGCGGAGTGTTACCGTCTCAGCGTCGCGAATATGCTCAAGTGTATTGGCCATTCGCTGCGCCTGTTCATCGAAGCCGTCAGGAAAGATTATTCTGAAGTTGTCGGTTTTGATCTGACGCCAGCGGAGAGATGAAGGGTTGCCTTCGAGGATTTCGGATTGACCAAACGTAGCCGTAACAGCAAAAAGAAAAACGAAAGAGAAATGATACTTCATCAAAATATAGTGCTGATGAAATATTCACTTCCCTTTCGGTAAAAGCAAATAAAAGCGAAAGTTATTCGACGATAATATCAGCCATGCTTACCGCACTTACCTGGAAGAATCCCAAAGCCTTATTTGAAAGGTTGGTTCTCGGTGTAGCCGGAATCGGACCAAACATTCCACCCGAATCATTGTTGAGTAACGACCACAAGTCGTTGTAAAAAACATAACCAGCTCTGCTCAGGCTGTACGCTTCGACTTTCGCCTTATCGCTTACGCCAAAATAAACCGGCATGGGAATTCCATCGATCTGTTCAGCCAGGAGCTTGTCGTCGCTGTAATAAATATCCGAATCGTTTGCGAATGACAGGCTATCGTTACGATAAAACTTAAACAGGTAAAAGTTCTCTTCGTCCTGAGGTTCCTCCGCGAAGATCAGTACCTCGTAAAACCTGCCTGCGTCTTCCGGGTCTTCCTGTTCCTCTTCATCGAGCTCAATCGTTAACGAATCAACGGGCGTTACCGGCAACAGCTGGTCTTCCGCTTCGTACACAACATCATCGTATTCAACCTGCAGTTTGTAGGTTCTGCCAATGACACCAACGAAGCCGGCCGGCGGCAGGTATACACCAATAGAATCATCGCTTCCGCCGGGATTATGTGTGTACGAAAAAGCATTACCGAGATTATCTGAAACGGTGACAGTAGCATTTGGTATTCGTGGACTGTTTCCAGAAGAATAAAACGGAGATGTCTGTGATACCTTAACAAATTGCATCTCTTCACGGTCCGTTAGCAATGCTTCAATAACCATCTTTTGACCATCGTTGAGTTCTTCGTCAAGCTGATATGGTTCTTCGCACGAAAGGAAAGTAATGGCTATCAATGATACTATAAGAATATTTTTCATGTCTTAGAATTTGAAGTTGTAAGTAACTGAAGGGAGAACAGGGAACAGGTAGATCATGCGGGCTTCTTTTTCACGGCCATCGCCGATCACGTTTCCTTCATCATCCTGCTTCGTCCTCGTATAAACTGTGAATGGATTTTTACGGCTGTAAGCGTTGTACACACCAAATACCCACTGACCTTTCCACTTGCGTGAAAGATTTTTCCGCGGATTGAGCGTGACCGACAAATCAATGCGGTGAAAGGCATCGAGGCGGTGCGTGTTGCGTTCTGTGATCACATCCGGATTATAGGAGCCGTATTCCCACTTACCCGATGCCATCGTAATCGGCCTGCCTGTGCTATAGGTGAAAGCACCGCCGAATGTCCACTTATCATTAAGATCATAAGCCGCCTGGAGGTTGACTACATTGCGACGGTCGTGATTCGCATCGAAAGTACGGCCGAGGTTTACACCATCGATCTTCCTTTCCGTCTTCGACCATGTGTAGCTGAGCATTCCGGTAAGCTTGCCTTTTTGCTTATTTACCATCAGCTCCAATCCATACGCCCATGAATCGCCCTGTCTGTATTCAGTCGAGATATCTTCATTGAAAAACAACTCGGCGTTGTCGGCAAAATCAGTTACGTTATCAAAATCTTTATAGTAGCCTTCCACCGAAAACTCATACATATTCTGCCGGAAGTTTCTGAAATACCCCGCTGCAACCTGATCCGCGATTTGAGGCTTCAGATAATAGTTGCTTGGGTTCCACGTGTTGAAAGGAACCGGTACTGTTCCCGCCGACATGAGATGGGTATTCTGAACCATTCTGTTATACGACAACTTTACAGACTGTTGCTGATCAATTGCATAACGCATTCCGAAACGCGGCTCGAGGTTCACGTATGCTTTAATTGTTTCCCAAGAATCAAAATGAAGCGTGTCTGTCCTCTTCTTCCGGATGTTATCATGTGGATCTTCATACAGATAAACATCACCGTTTCCTACGTTTTGAAAGATCGAAAGACGGACGCCGTAATCAACCGTAATACGATCGCTGACCTGCTGCTGATTGCTCACATACAAGGCATGATCAACCGCATACATGTGCTGAAACTTCGCTTCCTTGAAAATTGATCCCCCAGCGTTCGGGCCGACTTCTCCGGGCGCAAAACGCCTTCCCGTTACGTGGTAACCGAAAGCAAGCTCGTTCTTCGGATTGATGGCGAACGACAGATCATTCTTAACGCTGAACTCCTGCAGGTTCGAGATCCACTCAAATCCCTGCGACACATCTTTGGATTCCAGTTTGTAATCAAAATTACTGGCAATCACTGACGTGTTCATGAACAACTTATCATTGAAAAGGTGATTCCACCGGAAAGTTCCTGTCATGTTACCCCAGCCAAATCCAAAATCATCACCGAAGCTGAACACATCGCGACCGGTGTAGAATGCAACGAAAAAACGATTACGATTATTCGGCTTGAAATTGAGCTTCGCATTCACATCGTAGAAGTGAACGAGAAAGTCTTCGTTAGCAGCGCGCAGGAAAAGATCGAGGTATGAGCGACGTGCCGACACAATAAACGAGCTCTTCTCCTGAACAATCGGGCCTTCGACCGCTACGCGGCTAGCCATTGTTCCGATACCGCCCGTTACCGCAAAGTCTTTGTTGTTTCCGTCCTTTGTTCTGACATCAAGAATAGAAGAGAGTCGTCCACCGAAGCGAGATGGAATACCTCCTTTATAGATCTCTGAATCTTTGATAACGTCGGCGTTGAAGACAGAGAAGAGTCCGAACAAGTGTGAGGGGTCATAAACAGGAGCTTCGTCAATCAGAATCAGGTTCTGATCGCCGCTTCCTCCCCGAACAAAGAACGCGGATGTTCCCTCACCGGCAGAAATAACGCCTGGGAGCATCTGGATGTTTTTGATGATGTCGACCTCGCCGAATAAAGCCGGCAGCTTTCTTACCTGCTCCATGTTAACGGTGTTCTTGCTCATCTGCACGTTCACAACGTTTTCGTCGAGCGCCCGCTCGGTGATCACAATTTCCGCCATTTGTTCGGCCTCGCTTTGAAGCTGAATGTTGCGCGAAACGTTTGCCGACAGATCGATTGTAAAAGTCTGAACCTTATAGCCGATATAGCTGAATTGAACTTCATAAGTTCCTTTCGGAACGGTAAGCGCATAGAAGCCGTAATCGTTTGTGATCGTACCGGCCTTTAACTGCGGAATATAAATCGTAACGCCGATAAGTTCCTCGCCATTGTCGACATCCTTAATGTAACCGTTCAGGGTTACTTTCTCCTGGGCGAAAACCAGGATTGTCAAAAATGTCAGGGAACCAGTGAGTAAAAATCTTAACATGTTTGTTTGATAGTTTGGCATAGAGACAACCGAATTTTCAGATACCCCTATTTTGTTCAATGATAATTTCCAGTAACGACCTCATTGACGGACAAACGTGTCAAATGGTTACCTTTGTGTAAGAATAATTTGATGAATTCCCGGAATGTTGAAAAGAATCAAGGAATTATATAAAGAATACAAGCCTTACGTGCGCATCGACCTCATCATGTATGGCGTGCTGATCCTGCTGATCATTATTTATTTCATCGTCAGCGTAGTCTTCCTTTAATTAAGTAAGCAGAATCTCCTTAACATTGTCGCGGATCTTCCTGGCCAACTCGTCCATCGGCAGGTCGTTCAGGTCGCGACCAAATGGATCCTCAATTTCTTCGGCAATAAGTTCGACGCTCATCAACACGAAACTGATGATGATTACGATCGGAACGGTGAAGTAACCTGACGCGGTCACAAAACCAAACGGCAACGTGATGACGTAAATAACAATGAACTTCTTCACGTACATCATGTATGAATATGGAATAGGTGTGTTCTTGATACGCTCCGACGATCCCATAAAATCGATCAGATCCTTCATTTCCTTATCAACATTAATGAGTTGGTCTCCGGTGATCAGTCCCTTTTTATAAAGTGTGTTCACGCGCTCGTACATCATTCCGGAAATCTTATTCGGAACATGCTTGTATTTCTTCAGATACTCGATGAACTCCGGATCCACGGGCTCAAGCTCATCAAAATGAACGCCGTGTCGAAGAGACTCCTTCGTGGCGAACACAAAGTTCGGGATCATTTTCGCGAACCACTCACGTTCCTCATGATCTTCTTTGCTGATGTAAGCATTTAATTTCAGCGCCATATTCCGGGTGCTGTTTACAATCGCTCCCCAAAGCCTGCGTCCTTCCCACCAGCGATCATACGCTGTATTCGTCCTGAACACCAGGAACAAGCCAAGCACGATACCCATCAAAGAGTGCATGGCAATGGTAGGCTGGAAGTCTGATTCGTGAAGTTTGAAATAGTCAAGTATTATGTAACAGCAGGCTATCGTATAGATAAGAATGAAAATCATTGCCGGTGTCAACGTTTTCATGACCTGCTTGCTGTAGGTGTGGAAAATGAGCGTGAACCACTGCTTTGTGTTGTACTTAACCATGGGAAAGATTTGACCGCCGCAAATAAAGAACAAGAATGACGGATTTGCAATTTAAACCTTAAGGCCGGTTTTGAGCAATGCCACAAACGCTGCAAAAATCAGGTAGACTTAACTGAAAGCCAAATCTTTCCTTTATTTTTACAGGTTATCATACTATGAGATCATTTACAGTCGTCCACATTCTCCTCTTTTTACTACTGATGCTGGCATACCAGTGCGCTGGCGCCCAGGACCTCGTCATCACTACCCAGGGTGATACATTGACCGGAGAAATTCAAATTCTAAATTATGGGTCTGACAGGAGGGTGCGCCTTGTTTCAAACGGGGAGAAACATTTTTATTCGATATTAAAAGTACGGCAGGCAAAGATGAACGGAGAGATTTACGAGCCTGTAAAAAGGGAAAACCAGTACTCCTTCATGAAGGTCTTGAGGCCTGGCTACCTCACCCTTTATGGCTTCCAGGCGGAGAACCAAACTGGTTATGATGGACTATTTCTCGTTAAGAAGGACGGTTCCCGGCTTGAGGTGGCCAATATTTCATTCCGTAAATTAACAGCAAGCTTTCTTGAGGACTGCCGCGAGGTTAGTCAAAAAATCGACGATGGCGAACTAAACAAAAAAGATCTTTTTGAGATTGTTGATCAGTATAACGCATGCATAGAACAGCGCACTGCAACCCGCATCACCACGAAAGCGAAGCCAACAGGCCGATGGGATGATCTTTATGAGAAGGTCAGCAAGGAGGAATCATTTTCCGGCAAGGAGGACGCGCTGGATATGATCACTGAAATTAAAAACAAGACGGAACGTGGTGAGAAGATCCCCAATTTTCTGATCGAAGGATTAAAAGCTTCACTCAACACTACCGGGTTGAAAGCTGCGCTGGAGGAAGCTTTGACGGAAACGAACTAGAGGTTCGAGGTTTAAAGTT